>NZ_CAJXMA010000002.1:0-108022 GCF_913056445.1 uncultured Halovibrio sp. | reverse complement strand
CCAGTCGGTTGATCAGTGCCCACAGCATCGGGCGGACCCCCCCCGATGCAGCCGCTGTCATGAATCGGCCCCCCGGGGGCGGGGACAGAGCCAGGTTACACTAGAGCAAAACCACATCGTACTGCTCCTGGCTGTAGACGAGCTCAACCTGGAATTTGATGGTCTTGCCGATGAAGGTCTCGAGGTCCGCAACGTTATCCGAATCCTCGTCCAGAAGACGGTCGATCACGCTCTGCGAGGCCATCACCAGCAGCCCCTCCACATCGTAGGCACGATTGACCCGCATGATCTCGCGAAAAATCTCATAGCAGACCGTCTCCGGTGTCTTGAGAAAGCCTCGTCCATTGCAGACCGGGCAGGGTTCGCACAGCAGCTGCCCCAGGCTCTCGGTGGTGCGCTTGCGGGTCATCTCCACCAGCCCCAGCTCGGAAACGCCGGTGATCTTGGTCCGGGCATGATCCCGCTCCAGCATCTTCTCGAGCATGCGCAGCACCTGGCGCTGGTGCTCCAGGTCGGCCATGTCGATGAAATCGATAATGATGATGCCGCCGAGGTTACGCAGTCGCAGCTGGCGGCTGATGGCGCGGGCCGCCTCCAGGTTGGTCTTGAAGATGGTCTCTTCGAGATTGCGGTGACCGACAAAGGCGCCGGTATTCACATCGATGGTGGTCATGGCCTCAGTCTGGTCAATCAGCGCATGACCACCGGATTTGAGCTGAACATGGCGGCTCAGCGCCTTCTGGATCTCATCCTCGACACTGTAAAGATCGAACAGAGGGCGCTCGCCGGGATAGAACTCGATCATTTCGCGCAGCTGCTCGACAAACCGGTCCGCGAACGCCAGCAGTTTCTCGCAGCTTTCCCGCGAATCGATACGGATCTTCTCCGTCTGGACCCGCACCAGGTCCCGCACCGTCCGGATGAACAGCGGCAGATCCTCGTAGATCACCCCCGGGGCCTGAACATCACGGGCGCCTTCCATGATGGACGTGGACAGGCGGTTGAGGTAGTCCATGTCCCGCCGGATATCGTCCTCACCCACACTTTCGGCGGCAGTACGGACAATGTAGCCTCCAGCATCCAGCTCATAGTCCCGCGCCACCGACTGGATCAGATCACGCAGACGTTTTCTCTCGGTTTCATCCTCGATTCGCTGCGAAATCCCAATATGGGACATGGCCGGCATGTAGACCAGATAGCGCGACGGGATGGAGAGGTGAGTGGTCAGGCGTGCGCCCTTGGTGCCAATCGGGTCCTTGGTCACCTGCACGATGATCGACTGACCCTCACGCAGCAGCGAACGGATGTCCGGAACGGTGCGTGGCGCGCTGCTGTCGCTGTCACCACCGAGTTCGGCCACATCCGAGGCATGAATGAATGCAGCCCGCTCCAGCCCGATATCCACAAAGGCTGCCTCCATGCCCGGAAGCACCCGTACCACCTTACCCTTGTAGATATTGCCAACAATGCCCTTGTTGCGGGTCCGCTCCACATAGGCTTCCTGGAGCATCCCGTTTTCCACCAGCGCCACCCGGGTCTCGACGGGGGTAACGTTGATCAGGATCTCTTCACTCATCAGACGTCACCCACCACTGATGCACGGGCTGATCCACCTGATGCAGCAGGTCTGTGACCGCCTCCAGAGGCAGCCCCACCACAGCGGTATAGCTGCCGGACAGCTCCGAGACCAGCGCTGCCCCTCGCCCCTGGACCGCGAAGGCTCCGGCCTTGTCCATTGGTTCGCCTGTCGCCACATAGTTATCAATCTCGGCGCTGGACAGCGGGCGCAGCCGTACCCGTGAGGCAACCACCCGTTCACGGACAGCGTGGGGTCCGGTCAGCGCCACACCGCTCATCACCTGGTGCTCGCGCCCGGACAGACGTGCCAGCATGGCCCGGGCTTCCCCGGCATTGGCGGGCTTGCCCAGTATGCGGCCGTCCATGACCACGGCTGTATCCGCGCCCAGGAAAAGGCGGCCGGCATCATGCCACCCCGCCTGACAGGTCAGCGCCTTCTGCCTGGCCATCCGCAGCACGTACAGATCCGGTGCCTCATGCTGGCCGGGCGTTTCATCGATATCGACCGGGGCAACCTCATGCCGGATCCCGATCTGATCCAGAAGCTCACGGCGGCGCGGTGATGCGGAGGCCAGTACCAGTGACTGGAAGGCTGGGCTGCTCATTCGTTTTACTCCAGCTTACGATTCACGAAATCCCAGAAGCCCCGGAAGACCGGCCATATGAGACCACTGGTAACCGCGGGAAGCAGATAGTCAAATCCGCCGCCCGCCTGCCCCAGCAACTGGTGCAGGAAATGCACCACCATGTGCGCCAGGCCGATCATGAGAAAAACCACGAGCGACTGCTGCGCCAGGGGGAACAGCTTCAGCCGCTGATGGGCGGCCAGCACCATTAAGGCGATCAGGGCCATGGCCAGCGCATTCATACCCAGAATATCCGCCCGCAGCACATCCACAAGCAACCCCAGACACCAGGCCAGCACAATGCCGAAGGTCTGTGGCGCACGCAGCACCCAGTAGACCACAACCAGCCCGATCCATTCCGGCCGCCAGTGCCCGATCTGCTGCGGGAACAGCGAGATGGTGCCAACCAGGGCAACAAGAGCACTCAGGATAGCCACCGGGTAACTGACCGAACGGTGCTCCATGCTCAGTCCTCCTCCCCAGTCGCCGGTGATGGCGTGTCCCCGCCGCTGACCGAGCCACCGCTGAACACCACCAGCACCTGGCTGCTGCTGTTGAGCCTGGCCATGGGGCGGGCCTCAACCCGGGCAAAGGGCTCGCCCGGGTCGTGTTTGATGCTGTTGATCCGCGCCACCGGGTACCCCTGGGGGAAACGTCCGCCCAGCCCGGAGCTGACCAGCAGATCCCCCACCTCGACATCGGCGGTATCCGGCACATGAGCAAGTTCCATGCGATCATGCTCCCCTGTGCCGAACATGATCGCACGCAGCCCATTACGGTTGATCTCCACGGGAACCGCATGACTGTTGTCGGAAATCAGGATGGCGCGGGAGGCGTGGGCACTGGTATGCACAATCTGCCCCATGAGGCCATGGGCATCGAGCACGGCCTGACCTTTGCTCAGCCCATCGGACTCGCCCTTGTTCAGGATGATCTCATGGGTCAGTGGGTCCGGTGTCACGCCGACCACATCGGCAACGAGCACCCTGTCATCCAGCTGTTCAGAAGCGTTCAGGAGTTCCCGCAGGCGGGCATTCTCCGCGGCAAGGGCGGTGTAGCGCTGGGCGCGGCGCTCCAGCACAAGAAGGCGGGACGCCAGGGCCTCATTCTCCTGCAGCAGATCGGAGCGGCTGCTCGTCAGATCCCCCATCCACTCAAGGAATCGGTCCGGCGCGTGCCCCAGCCAGTAGACCGGCGTCAGGCCGGTCATGAGCCAGCTGCGCACCCGGTCGCCATAGGGCAGATACAGGTCCGCGCCGACCAGCACTCCAGACAGGAGCACCACCAGCAGCAGCCTGGGACCAATGAGTGGGCCTTGCGTGAAAAGCGTGTTGATGGACCGTCCCCCGTTCAGAACGACAGCCGCCGCTGGCGCCGGGACGGCAGCGGCGGGTCTTCTTGCGATTCAACCGGAACCGGTGGCGACTCTGTCAGTCGTCCTGGGAAAACATGGTCACGCCGCTCTTGTCGATACGCTCGAGCGCCTTGCCACCACCCCGTGCCACGCAGGTCAGCGGATCTTCCGCCACCACCACGGGCAGGCCGGTTTCCTCGCTCAGAAGGCTGTCGAGGCCACGCAAAAGCGCACCGCCACCGGTCAGAACAATGCCGCGCTCCGCAATATCGGAAGCCAGCTCGGGCGGCGACTGCTCAAGCGCGCTCTTGACCGTCTGAACAATCTGCGACAGCGACTCCTGCAGTGCCTCCAGGATCTCGTTGCTGTTGAGCGTGAACTGGCGCGGCACGCCCTCGGCGAGGTTACGCCCGCGCACATCGATCTCGCGCACTTCCAGCCCTTCATAGGCACAGCCGATCTCATGCTTGATGCGCTCGGCAGTGGAGTCCCCGATCAGGCTCCCGTAGTTGCGGCGCACATAGGTGACAATGGCTTCGTCGAACTTGTCACCGCCAACGCGCACCGATTCCGCATAGACGATGCCGTTGAGCGAGATGATCGCGATCTCGGTGGTGCCCCCACCGATGTCCACAATCATGGAACCGCTGGCTTCCTCCACCGGGAGCCCCGCGCCAATCGCGGCCGCCATGGGCTCCTCAATCAGGAACACCTCCCGGGCACCGGCACCGAGGGCGGATTCGCGGATCGCCTTGCGCTCCACCTGGGTGCTCTTGCTGGGCACACAGACCAGAACCCGCGGACTCGGGGTAATGAAGCTGTTCTCGTGTACCTTGTGGATGAAGTGCTGAAGCATCTTCTCGGTGACCACGAAATCCGCGATCACCCCGTCTTTCATCGGGCGGATGGCCTTGATGTTGCCCGGAGTCCGGCCCAGCATGCGCTTGGCCTCACTGCCCACGGCAGCGACTTTCTTCTGCCCGTTGGAGGTGCTGACCGCAACAACGGAAGGCTCATCCAGGATGATGCCGCGGCCGCGGACAAAGATGAGCGTGTTGGCGGTCCCCAGATCAATGGACAGATCGCTGGAGAACGCGCCTCTGAGTTTCTTGAGCATCGGTGCTGTTTCAACCTGGCTTTACGGATTCGATGGCTGGCCTCGCCCTCCCCGTTGCGTGGCGAAACCTCTTGGATGCCGGAACTTTAGCAGTGGCGGGGGGTTCAGGCAAGACAACCGGCATTGTGAGCGGCCAGGCAGCAATGGAATAATGCCTGTTTCATAAACAACAGTGGACGTCATGTCGCAGCCTCTGGCAGCCCGACGAACCGGACCAACCATCAGATCCGCTGCCCTGCTGTTGCTGGCAGTACCCGGCTCAGCGACCGCTTTCTGGGGTGACACCCTGGTCATGGAACCACAGCCATTCCGCCAGGAGCGCGTCCTGCAGGGGCGCACCTTCCAGTACAATGACGAAAGTTTCATCCAGCGCAACAGCTTCACGGCCAGAGCCTCCGAGTTCCATGCGGCCCCAGTACCCCGCGACCACATTGAAGGTACGGGCGGAAGCACGCGTACCAGAGAGCTTTTCCTGGATGCCAGCGTCAAGGTCACCCGGCAATTCGACGATGAAGGAACGCTGGACTTCCAGTACCGATTCCGGCGGAGCGAGGACTTTGACGGGCGCTACACCCGCAACCTTATGGGCATTGGCGTGCATCCGGGCGGCGGCTTCCAGGCGCGACTGATGGCAGATGTGCGCGGGGACAAATCCCGCATCGACCTCCAGCCGGAACTGGGCTGGCAGGATGACGCCGGAAACGCGGCGCGATTCGCCGTGGTTCTCCCGGAGTACCTGTTCAACAGCAAACAGGATGAAGGCCAGTACCTGAGCGAACCCATCACCCTGTTCAGCGCCGGCGAATGGCACCCGTCCTCCGACAGCACCCTGCGCGGCTATATCAGCGCGTCACCGGAAACGGAACTGGAAATCCCGTCACTGGAGCGTCGCTTCCGGGATGAATCCCTGCAGGGTGGCGCCAGTATCCAGTACCGCCTCAGTGAACGGAGCCGGCTGCGCTGGCTGGCGGAAGGCCTGGCCACCAATCGCCACGAAAGCGCCACCACCAGCAACCGGTCAGCAACCATGGAAAGGCGCGCCTGGCGCAGCCGGATCGCACTGACACTGGGCGGCGACCCCGTCAGCCAATGGCGCCTGGGCGGGGAATTCCTGAGCCTGTCCGAAAAGGGCGCCCTGATCGGCGGGGCGCAGCAGCTTTCCAGCCGGGACGAGCACCTGGTGTTCGCGGGCCTGACAACCCCGCTATCCGCGGACTGGCATTTCGCCCCGGAGCTGTTCGTCAGCCACGTGGACGGCGAATCCATCCAGGGCATCGACCGCCGGCGCACCGACCATGACGGCACCTATGCCAAGGTCTCACTGCCATTCACCTGGTCGCCGGGCAACGGCGCCCAGCTCACACTGAACCCCACAGTAGAGCTGCACAGCGCCGCCTTTGGTGGCGGCAACCTGCGCGTACGCATCCCGCTCTAGGGGGTTCGGATCAACGTTGCATCTGCTATCATCCCGCGCTCCGAAGGGAAGGAAACGGCATGAGCATCTCCAGAGACAAGATCGAACAGGTGGCCTGGCTGGCGCGCATCCGGCTTGAGGACTCCGAGAAGGAAGCCCTCGAGGGCAAGCTGAGCGACATCCTCGGCATGGTCGACCAGCTCCAGGCCTCGGACACCGACGGCATCACCCCCATGGCCCACCCGCTGGACGCCACCCAGCGGCTGCGCCCGGATGAGGTAACCGAAACCAACAAGCGCGAACGGTTCCAGGCCGTGGCCCCCGAGACACAGGACGGGCTCTACCTGGTACCGCGGGTAGTGGAGTAAGCGCCGCCATGCACACCAGCACCCTTTCCGAACTGGCCCGGGCACTCGAGGCGGGCGAAACTACCAGCGAAGCGCTGACCCGCGAAACCCTGGAGCGCATCCGGGCCCACGACGGACGCTACAACAGCTTCATCACCGTTGCGGAAGAGCGCGCCCTTGAACAGGCCCGCGCAGCCGACCAGGCCCGCACAGAGGGTCGGGCAGGCCCTCTGACCGGTATTCCCTTCGCGCACAAGGACATCTTCTGCACCGAGGACCTGCTCACCACCTGCGGCTCGCGCATGCTCGAAAACTTCGCGCCGCCCTATAACTCAACCGTGGCCCAGAAGCTGGACGACGCCGGCGCGGTCTGCGTGGGCAAGGCCAATATGGACGAGTTCGCCATGGGCTCGTCCAACGAGACCAGCTATTTCGGCCCGGTGACCAACCCCTGGGGTGACGGCCTTGTCCCCGGTGGTTCCTCCGGCGGCTCCGCCGCGGCGGTGGCGGCACGCCTGGTGCCCGCCGCCACCGCCACCGACACCGGCGGCTCCATCCGCCAGCCTGCAGCGCTGTGCGGCCTCACAGGTCTCAAGCCCACCTATGGCCGCATCTCCCGGTACGGCATCATTGCCTTCGCCTCCAGCCTGGACCAGGCCGGCACCCTCACCCGCGACGCCCGGGACGCGGCCCTGATGCTCAACACCATGGCCGGTTTCGACCCCAAGGACTCGACCAGCCTGGACCGCGAAGTGCCGGACTACTGCGCCAGCCTGGACAACGACCTGAGCGGCCTGCGCATCGGCCTGCCGAAGGAATACTTCTCGGATGAGCTGTCACCGGAGATGGCGGAACAGGTCCGCAACGCCGTGCGCGAATACGAGAACCTCGGTGCCACGGTGAAAGAGATCAGCCTGCCCCACTCGCACCTGGCCGTAGCTGCCTATTACGTCATCGCGCCCGCGGAAGCCTCCGCCAATCTCTCACGCTTCGACGGCGTGCGCTACGGCCACCGCTGCGAGAACCCGCAGGACCTCAACGACCTCTACCTGCGCTCGCGCTCCGAAGGCTTCGGCGAAGAAGTCAAACGCCGCATCCTGGTCGGCACCTACGCCCTCTCGGCCGGCTTCTTCGACGCCTACTACCTCAAGGCCCAGAAAGTCCGTCGCCTGATCCAGCAGGATTTCACCGACGCCTTCAATGAAGTCGACCTGATCATGGGCCCCACGTCGCCCTCACCGGCCTTTGCCCAGGGCGACAAGACCGACGACCCGATCAACATGTACCTGGAGGACGTTTTCACCATCGCCTCCAACCTGGCGGGCCTGCCAGCCATGTCCATACCCGGCGGCATGGTGAACAACCTGCCAGTGGGGCTACAGATCATCGGCAACTATTTCGACGAAGCGCGCATGCTCAATGCCGCCCACCGCTTCCAGCAGGTGACGGACTGGCACCAGCAAGTGGCACCTAACGGGGTTTAAGACAATGCAATGGGAAACCGTGATCGGGCTGGAAGTCCACGTACAGCTCGCCACCCAATCCAAGATCTTCTCCGGCGCCAGCACCGCCTTCGGCGCCGAACCCAACGCCCAGGCCAGCGCCGTCGACCTGGCCATGCCCGGCATGCTTCCCGTGCTCAACGAAGGCGCCGTGCGCATGGCCGTGCAGTTCGGCCTGGCCGTCAACGCCAACATCGCGCACCGCTCCGTCTTTGACCGCAAGAACTACTTCTACGCCGACCTGCCCAAGGGCTACCAGATCAGCCAGATGTACCACCCCATCGTGGGCAAGGGCGAAGTCAGCGTAAACCTGTCCGACGGCAGTGAGCGCACCATCGGCATCGAGCACGCCCACCTTGAGGAAGATGCGGGCAAATCCCTGCACGAAGACTTCCAGGGCCAGTCCGGTATCGACCTCAACCGCGCCGGCACGCCCCTGCTTGAGATTGTCTCCGAACCGGACATGCGCAGCGCCGAGGAAGCTGCAGCCTACCTGCGGAAGATCCACGCCATCGTCACCTATCTAGGCATCTCCGACGGCGACATGTCCCAGGGCTCCATGCGCTGCGACTGCAACGTCTCAGTGCGCCCGAAAGGCCAGACCGAATTCGGCACCCGCAGCGAGATCAAGAACGTCAACTCCTTCCGTTTCGTGGAAAAAGCCATCAACACCGAGGTGGAGCGCCAGATCGAGCTGATCGAGGACGGCGGTGAAGTCCAGCAGGAAACCCGGCTGTACGACGCGGACCGGGACGAGACCCGCTCCATGCGCACCAAGGAATTCGCCAACGACTACCGCTATTTCCCCGACCCCGACCTGCTGCCATTGGAGATCGATGATACCTATATCAACGCCATCCGCGACGGCCTGCCGGAGCTGCCGGACGCCAAGCAGGCCCGCTTCGTCACCGAGTATGGGCTGAACGCGGACGAAGCCGCGCCCCTGGTCCAGAGCCAAGCGCTGGCAGACTACTTCGAGCAGGTCGCCAGGGGCAGCGGTGATGCCCGCCAGGCGGCCAACTGGATCATGGGCGAACTGGCCCGACTGATGAACCAGAACGAGGTCGAGATCCAGGACTGCCCGGTAGGCGCCAGCGACCTTGCCACTCTGATCCTGCGCGTTCAGGACGGCACCATCTCCGGCAAACTCGCCAAGCAGGTCTTTGAAGCGCTGTGGAACGGCGAAGGCAGCCCGGATGAGATCATCGATAAGCAGGGCCTTAAGCAGGTCTCGGACAGCAGTGAGATCGAGGCGCTGGTGGACCAGGTGCTGGCGGACAACCAGGCCATGGTGGACGACTATCTTGGCGAGGAAGTGGCCAAAAAGCAGAAGAAGAAGTTCAACGCCCTGGTCGGCCAGGTCATGAAGGCCTCACAGGGTAAGGCCAACCCGGCCCAGGTGAACGACATACTGCAGCAGAAGCTGACCTCAAGCGATTAGGGTGCTACGTTCTGTAACAGAATTCGGCAGATCAGTGCCTTGCGTGCGATTTGTATAGTCTGTGTACAGCAACTACGCTGATAGTCAAATCGCGTCAACCGGTATTGACCCATGTCAGCACTCTCGTCATCCACAGGCTTCACCGGCAGGCCCAACCTGCGCCACTACCATCGCATCCCGGTGAACCTGGAAGCGTTCCTCGAGCGTGGCGGCGAAGCCCTGCCCCGCTGCCCCATCAACAATCTGTCACGGGCCGGTCTCCAGATCGAGTGCACCCCGGAAACGCTTGATCAGCTGGTTCCCAATGGCGAGCCCGTGGCCCCCCAGATGGCCATTCCGGTCCAGGTGGCGTTCACCATTCCCGTAGGCGAATCCGAAAGCACCTGCATCCGGGCCCGCTGCGACGTGGTGACAGTGCGGCGCATTGCCCGCGACTGTTTTCATGTAGGCATGTCCTTCGCTGAGTTCGAGGAAGACGCAGTCCCGATGCTCGATCACTACATCAATGAACAGCTTTCGGCCGGCGTCTGAACGGACCCTTCTTCCTCACCCTCACGCTCTGGTATAATTCCTCGTTCAGTTGAAGCCGTTTGTTATAAGAAGCGGTTCCATTCCGAGTCAACAGCGGTACAGAGCGCGATGACCCAATACAACCTCACGCACCTCAAACAGCTGGAAGCGGAAAGCATCCACATCATGCGGGAAGTAGCGGCCGAGTTCGACAACCCGGTCATGCTCTACTCCATCGGCAAGGACTCCTCGGTGATGCTCCATCTGGCCCGCAAGGCTTTCTGGCCCGGCCGGATCCCCTTCCCCATGCTGCACGTGGACACCACCTGGAAATTCAGGGAAATGATCGAATTCCGGGATCGCATGGCCGAAAAGTACGATCTCGACATGATCGTCCACATCAACGAGGAAGGCGTGAAACAGGGCATCGGCCCCTTCAGTCACGGCAGTGCCAAGCACACCGACGTGATGAAGACCCAGTCGCTGAAGCAGGCCATGGAGAAGTACAAGTTCGATGCCGCCTTTGGCGGGGCCCGCCGTGACGAGGAGAAATCCCGCGCCAAGGAGCGCGTCTACTCCTTCCGGGACGAGAACCATCGCTGGGACCCGAAGAACCAGCGCCCGGAGCTGTGGAACATCTACAACGGCCAGATCAACAAGGGCGAGAGCATCCGCGTCTTCCCGCTGTCCAATTGGACCGAGCTGGACGTCTGGCAGTACATCCATCTTGAGGACATCGAGATCGTGCCGCTGTACTTCTCCAAGCCCCGGCCTGTGGTCGAGCGCGACGGCACCCTGATCATGGTCGACGACGACCGCATGCCGCTGGAGCCGGGCGAAGAGCCCGAAATGAAGTCCGTGCGCTTCCGTACCCTGGGCTGCTACCCGCTGACCGGCGCCATCGAGTCCGAGGCGGACTCGCTGCCCGAGATCATCCAGGAGATGCTGCTGACACGCAGCTCCGAGCGCCAGGGTCGAGTCATTGACCACGACAGCGCCGGCTCCATGGAGAAGAAGAAACAGGAAGGCTACTTCTAAGCGCGCCCAACCCGGTTTTCGGAGACAAGATCCAATGTCACATCAGTCAGACCTGATCGGCACCGACATCAACGCCTACCTCAAGCAGCACGAACAGAAGGAACTTCTGCGGCTGCTGACCTGCGGCAGCGTGGACGACGGCAAAAGCACCCTCATTGGCCGCCTGCTGCACGACACCAGCATGATCTACGAAGACCAGCTGGCAGCGCTGGAGTCCGACAGCTCCAAGGTGGGCTCCACCGGCGAGAAACTGGACCTGTCGCTTCTCGTCGATGGCCTGCAGGCCGAGCGGGAACAGGGCATCACCATTGACGTGGCCTACCGCTACTTCTCCACCGCCAAGCGCAAGTTCATCATGGCCGATACGCCCGGGCATGAGCAGTACACGCGCAACATGGCCACAGGCGCCTCCAATGCGCAGCTCGCGGTCATCCTGATCGACGCCCGTCATGGGGTGCTGACCCAGACCAAGCGCCACTCCTTCCTGGCCTCGCTGCTGGGCATCAAGCACGTGGTCGTCGCCATCAACAAGATGGACCTGGTCGACTACAGCGAGCAGCGCTTCAATGAAATCAGGGAGGAGTACCAGCACTTCTGCGGCAACCTCGGCCTGGAAGACGTGCGGTTTGTGCCCATCTCCGCGCTCGAGGGCGACAATGTCGTCTATCCCAGCGAGAACATGCCCTGGTTCGACGGCAAGCCCATGATGCAGGTGCTGGAGACCGTCCCGATCTCCCACGACAAGGACTTCGAGCATTTCCGCTTCCCGGTCCAGTACGTGAACCGCCCGAACCTCGACTTCCGGGGCTTCTGCGGCACCATCGCCAGTGGCGTTGTGAAGCCGGACGACGAAGTGGTCGCCCTGCCCTCGGGCCGCTCCACCCGCGTGGACCGGGTCGTCACCTTTGAAGGGGATCAGGACGAAGCCCATATCGATCAGGCCGTTACCCTGACCCTGAAGGACGAGATCGACGTCAGCCGCGGCGACATGCTGGTACACGCCGGCAACATGCCCGAGGTGGCCACCGCCTTCAACGCCAACGTGGTCTGGATGACTGACCAGCCGCTGGCACCGGGCCGCCAGTACGACATCAAGCAGGGGCCACGCTACACCTCTGGCGCCATGCGCCGGGTGCACTACAAGACGGACGTGAATACCCTGGAACAGCAGGAAGGCAGCGAGCTGGGCCTGAACGAGATCGGCCTGTGCGAGTTCGCCGTCAGCCACCCTCTGGCCTTTGACCCCTACCCGAACTGCGGCTCCACCGGGGCGTTCATCATCATCGACCGCCTGACCAACATCACCATCGGTGCGGGCATGATCAAGAGCACCGCCAGCGACGCCGAAGGCCTGATGAACCCGGTCACTATCGAGGAATGGCAACGCCGGCTCGACCAGAAACCGCTGGTGATCGACTGCGGCGGCGAAGCAGCAGACAAGCTGGCCACAGCCCTGCAGCGCAGCCTGTTCGACGTGGGCAAGACCGGCGTTGTGCTGGACAACACCAATACGGACTCCGAGGAAGACCGTGGCAGCATGGCCGATGTACTGCGCAGCCAGGGCCTGATCGTGCTCACGGCCGGTATAAGCGGCACACCGGCGGACTACAGTGTCAGTGCCGACAATGACGCCGGCATCAGCAAGGCCGTGCAGGAACTGCTGCAGACACTGCGTCGGGAACAGCGGCTGCAGGGCTGACCCATGGCCATTCAGCAGCTCAGGCTGATGCGAGCCACACTGCCCGGCGGCGGGCAGCCGGCCCGGGCCAACGCCGGAGAGGCGATGGCCGAGCCGGGTGGTGACTACGAAGCCCTGCACCGCCAGCTCAAAAAGCTGTTCAACAACCGCCCCGGCAAGGCCTATGGCCGCTTTTCGGACGACCTTGGCAGCCACCCCATCCGCGGGTGGCTCGGCAACTACCTGGACGGCCAGCAGGGCTTTGAGGCCTTCACGGACCAGCTTCTGGGCCAGTGGCAGGACGAGATCACCCGCGCGGACACCGACCCCGAGCGCCCGCTGCTTATCGTCCACGAATCCCTGGCCGACGGCGAGGTGCTGTACCTCTTCGCCCTGGAGATGGACCCGGTCTTCACCCTGGACCCGAACCTGGAGCTCACCCCCACCGAAACCATCAGCCGCTCCCGCCTGAACCTGGCGGCGCGTGTTGAGCTGGAGGACTGGCGCGGCGAGTCCGGCTCAGAGAACTACCTGACGGTGCTCCAGGGCCGCGGAACGGGCGAGATCGGAAAGTGCTTCGCGCGCCTGGTGGGCTTCCAGCAGGAAGTGGACGTGGAAGCGGAGACCCGCACTTTCCTGGAGGCGGTGGAGTCGTTCGCCCAGCAGCAGACGGAGCCGGAAGACGCCCAGAGCGTGCGCCACAAGGCGTTCGAGTTCTGCAATGAGCAGGAGGCGCTGGGCGAGCCGGTGCCTCTCTCGGCCCTTTCCAGCTACATCGATGACAGCCAGCCGGAGCGGTTTGCCGAGCATGTGGCCGAATCCCAGGCCGTGGGGCCGGATCAGGTCCTGCACCCGGACCGGCGCAAGGTCCGCAAACTGGTCCGCATCGCCGGCAAGGGCAACGGCCTGAGCCTGTCGTTCTCCTCCGACCTGGTGAACCAGGCGGTCCACTACGACCGCGACCGCGATGCCCTGATCATCACCCAGGTCCCCCGCAGCCTCAAGGAACAACTCCAAAGCTATCTGGATGATTCCTCTGACTGAGGTGTTGTCTCCAGCTTGGACGGTTTTGACTTCTGTTTGGAGACTTTCCGGATTTTACGTCTTGTCTCAGGCATGACGGCCAGTGCGAGGCATTACGCTGGGGGAGCCCTTTCAGGGACCGCTGTAAACCCATCCCTGGGCGCTGGCGCGATGACATCCTGTCATCGAGCCTCCCTGAAAGGGCTCCCCCACCGCAATGCTGTTGAGTGAGTCGGTAACGCATCCATTCCCGCCTGAGACTCATGCTCTGCCTTTTCAGATCCAAGGAATGCTGAAACACCAATTATTCGCCAAGAGCAGAAATAATCTTCCAAGCACGGGCAGCTCCCCTGTGTAAGCGTTAGCTGGCCAATTTTTCCGCTGCGAGGCACAGCTTTCTACTGAAGCTCTAAAAAGGCCTGCGAATAGCAACTGTCCCTGAGCGTTGGGCCATGGGGGTCTTTTCCGGGAGGCTCGATGGCAGGGATGCCATCGCGCCAGCGCCCAGGGATGGGTTCACAGCGGTCCCGGAAAAGACCCCCATGGCCCGACGCTTGCAGCACCCCCAAAGGCTGGTGACAACATCGACGCTCCGATAAGGTAGTTGGGGAGCAATCACCCATCAGGCTTGTGACAGAACCAGACCGCAGGCGTTATAATCGCTGATCTTCCAACCAGACAGAACGCCGCCAACCATGGGAAAGAAACTCTTCATCAAGACCCACGGCTGCCAGATGAACGAATACGACTCATCGCGCATGATCGACCTCCTGCGCGAGAGTCACGAGGTGGAGCTGACCGACACCGCCGACGACGCGGACATTCTGCTGCTCAACACCTGTTCCATCCGTGAAAAGGCCCAGGAAAAGGTCTTCCACCAGCTCGGCCGCTGGAAAAAACTGAAGAAAGACAACCCGGACGCCATCATCGGCGTCGGCGGCTGCGTCGCCAGCCAGGAAGGTCAGGCCATCATCGACCGGGCGCCCTACGTGGACATGGTCTTCGGCCCCCAGACCCTGCACCGCCTGCCCGAGATGATCACCAAGGCGGACAGCGAGGGCGGCGTCGGCGTGGTGGACGTCAGCTTCCCCGAAATCGAGAAGTTCGACCAACTGCCCGGGCCAGGCGTGGATGGCCCTTCCGCCTTTGTGTCCATCATGGAAGGCTGCAGCAAGTACTGCTCCTTCTGCGTGGTGCCCTACACCCGGGGCGAAGAGCTGAGCCGCCCGGTGGAGGACGTCCTTGAAGAGGTCCGGGACCTCGCCAGCCAGGGCGTGCGGGAAGTGAATCTTCTCGGCCAGAACGTCAATGCCTACGACGGGGAAACCCTGGACGGCGACACCATGGACCTGGCCGAGCTGATCACCTGGGTGGCGGACATCGAGGGCATCGACCGGATCCGCTTCACCACCTCGCATCCGGTGGAGTTCTCGGATGCGCTGATCAACGTCTACGAGCAGGTTCCGGAGCTGGTCAGTCACCTGCACCTGCCGGTACAGGCGGGCTCGGACCGGATCCTGGCGCTGATGAAGCGTGGCCACACGGCCCTGGAGTACAAATCCAAGATCCGCAAGCTGCGCCGCATCCGTCCGAACCTGAGCCTGTCCTCGGATTTCATCATCGGTTTCCCCGGTGAAACCGAAAAGGACTTTGAAGACACCATGAAGCTGATCAACGACGTGGGCTTCGATGTGTCCTTCAGCTTTGTCTACAGCGCCCGCCCCGGCACCCCGGCGGCGGACCTGCCGGACGATACCCCGGAAGAGGTCAAGAAAGAACGCCTGGCGATCCTGCAGGACCGCATCAACCAGCAGGCCATGGACATCAGCCGCAAGATGGTCGGCAACACCGAGCGCATCCTTGTCACGGGCGTGTCCAAGAAAGATCCCGGTGAATACCAGGGTCGGACCGAGAACAACCGGGTCGTCAACTTCCGCACCGATGTCCCCGGCGTGGTCGGCTCCTTCGTGGACGTCGAGATTACCGAGGCATTGCCGAATTCACTGCGCGGCGTCATGATTGACGACAACCGCTACTGAGCCGAGGCCCGATTGAGCGCCGACACCCGAGAATTCCAGCTGGAACCCGCCGACACGGAACGTCTGGCCGCGCTCTGCGGTCAGTTCGACGAACACCTCAAGCATATCGAAAAACGCATGGGCGTGCGCATCGGCTACCGGGGGCACCACTTCCGGATCACCGGTGACGGCGAGGCCGCAACAGCGGCCATGGAAGTGCTCAAACACCTCTATCGGGAAACCGAGGCCAGTGATGACATCAGCCCGGACACGGTGCACCTGTTCATCCGCGAATCCGGCTTTGAGCGCCTGCCCGAGACCAGCGGCTATGACGGCGCCCAGCAGGTCATCGAAACACCCCGCCTGAAGATCCAGCCCCGGGGCGAGAACCAGCAGCGCTACGTACATGCCATCCGCACCCATGACATCAACTTCGGCGTGGGCCCGGCTGGCACGGGCAAAACCTGGCTCGCCGTGGCCTGTGCCGTGGAGGCCCTCCAGGCCGAGGAAGTCAAGCGGGTTATGCTGGTCCGCCCAGCGGTCGAAGCCGGTGAAAAGCTGGGTTTCCTGCCGGGGGATCTTTCCCAGAAAGTCGATCCCTACCTCAAGCCGCTCTATGACGCTCTCTACGAGATGCTCGGCTTCGAGCAGGTGAACAGGCTGATCGAACGCGGTGTGATCGAGATTGCACCGCTGGCGTTCATGCGCGGGCGCACCCTCAACAACTCCTTCATCATCCTGGACGAAAGCCAGAACACCACGCGGGAACAGATGAAGATGTTCCTCACGCGCATCGGCTTTGGTTCCACCGCCATCATTACCGGCGACATCACCCAGATCGACCTGCCGCGCGGCCAGCACTCCGGCCTGGAACACTGCCTGCGTGTGCTGCGGGAGGTCAAAGGCATTGGTATCACCTACTTCGGCGCCGAGGACGTAGTGCGCCATCCGCTGGTTCAGCGCATCGTGGAAGCCTACGACGACTGGGACGACCGCAACGCATGAACCGCGTAACGCTGGATCTGCAACTGGCAACCCGGCTCACGGGGCTGCCCGCCCAGGCGGATTTCGAAACCTGGGCGGAACAGGGCTGGCAGGGTGACGGCGAAACCGAAGTGACCCTCCGGATCGTGGACGAGCCGGAAGGCCATGAGCTGAATCACCAGTACCGGGGAAAGGATTATCCGACCAACGTGCTTTCCTTCCCCTTCGAGGCGCCCCCCGGGGTGGAGCTCGTCCTGCTCGGAGATCTCGTCATCTGCGCCGGGGTCGTCGAACGGGAAGCCCATGAGCAGGGCAAGACGCCTGAAGCCCACTGGGCACACCTGCTGATTCATGGCATGCTTCACCTGCAGGGTTACGACCATCAGGACCCAGACGAGGCAGAAACCATGGAGAATCTTGAAGTGCATCTCCTTGCCGAGCTTGGTTTTCCCGACCCCTATCGGTAGCATCCCGCGAACAGCAATCCGGAAAGGACCCCATGAGCGACGACTCATCCAACGGCCAGACAAAAAACTCCTGGCTGGAGCGATTATCCCAGGCTTTCTCGAGTGATCCCCGCACCCCCGAAGATCTGCTGCGCGTTCTGCGCGACGCGGAGTTTCAGCAGCTGATCGACAGCGATGCCATGAGCATCATCGAGGGTGCCATGCAGGTGACGGACATGCGCGTGGAGGAGATCATGATTCCACGCTCGCGCATGGTGACGGTCAAGGCCGACGCCGACCCCTCCTCTTACATCAGCGAGGTCATCGAATCCGCCCACTCGCGCTTCCCGGCCATCGGCGATACCTCGGACGAGATCGTCGGCATCCTCCTGGCCAAGGATCTGCTGCCACTGGCCCTGCGCAACAACCTGACCCGCGACAGCATCCGAGATATCCTGCGCCCGGCCACTGTCGTGCCCGAGAGCAAGCGCTGCAACCAGCTGCTCAAGGAGTTCAAGGAAAACCGCAACCACATGGCCATTGTGGTCGACGAATACGGAGGTGTGGCTGGGCTGATCACCATTGAGGACGTGCTTGAACAGATCGTCGGCGACATCGAGGACGAGCACGACGTTGATGATGACGATCGCATCCGCGAGCGCGAACACGGCATCTACGCGGTCAAGGCCCAGACGCCCATCGATGAGTTCAATGAATTCTTCGGCACGGATCTGGACCAGGAAGCTTTCGACACCATCGGTGGCCTGATGCTCAAGGAGTTCGGCCGCCTGCCAAGGCGTGGTGAAACCACCACCGTGGACCGTTTCCGGTTCAAGGTGCTGAACGCCGATAACCGCAAGATCCGCCTGATCCAGGTCAAACCCATCGCATGACGCGGGACGCGCCATGATCCAGAACCGCCTTTTCCGTATTCCCGCGCTGGTGGCCACCGGCGCGCTCCAGACACTCGCGTTTGCCCCCTTCTATCTGTGGCCCGCTGCGCTGCTGTCCCTTATGCTGATCCTGCTTCTGTGCAGCGGCCGGGAGGCGAAGCCCCTGTTCCGGGACGGCTGGTTCCTCGGCCTGGGCCTGTTCGGCAGCGGCGCCTCCTGGGTCTACGTCAGCATCAGCGAATACGGCATGACGGCCGCGCCGCTGGCCGCGATCATGACGCTGCTGTTCGCCATGGGACTGGCGCTGTTCCCGGCCATCGCCTTCTGGTGCTGGGGCCGGCTCGCGGGCACTCACACCGGGCGCAGTCTGTGGCTGTTCCCGGCCGTCTGGGTCCTGATGGACTGGGTGCGTGGCTGGCTTCTGACCGGCTTCCCCTGGCTCTACGCCGGCACCGCCCAGGTGGATGGTCCCCTGGCGCCATGGGCACCGGTCCTTGGCGTACACGGCGTCACCTTTGTTACAGCTGTCACAGCCGCCCTGCTGGTCGCCGCCTGGCACCATTACCGCAGCGGCCCCCGCTGGCTGCCCGCCGGCTTCGTGGCCGCCGCCATACTGCCCTGGCTGCTGGCGCCGCTGCTCAGCCTGGTGGCGTGGACCCAGCCGCAAGGCGAGCCCCTGTCGGTCGCCGCCGTCCAGGGCAATATCTCCCAGCATGACAAATGGGATCCGGACATGCTCCGGAAGCAGATCCGGATCTACCGGGAGCTCACCGAGCCGCTCTGGGGCCGGGATCTGATCCTCTGGCCGGAAACCGCACTGCCCGCCACCCAGGGGCAGGCGGCCCAGGTTCTGGATGCACTGGAAAGCCGCGCACTCGAGACCGGCACGACGCTGGTCACTGGCCTGCCCTGGTACGGCAACAGCCCACACTACGCGGAGCCGGTCTTCCACAACAGCCTGATGACAGTGGGCCCCGGCCAGGGAACCTATCACAAGCAGCGGCTGGTGCCATTCGGTGAATACGTGCCGCTGGAATCACTGCTACGCGGCACCATCGAGTTCTTCAACCTGCCCATGTCGGTCTTCCGTCCGGGCCCGGAAAACCAGTCACCACTGAACTTCGACGACACCAGCACCCATCCGGCCGTGTGCTATGAGATCGCCTACGCGGACTTCGTCGCCCGCAACACAGCTGAAACAGGATTCCTGATGACAGTGAGCAACGACGCCTGGTTCGGGCGTTCACTCGGCCCCTTCCAGCATCACCAGATCGCCCGCATGCGGGCACTGGAAACCGGCCGGGAACTGTTGCGCGCAACCAATAACGGGATCACTTCCATCGTGGACCGCGAAGGCCGGATCCGCGCCCGGGCCCGGCACTATGAGCGGGATGTTCTGAAGGGGGAAATCCAGCCGGTAACCGGCACCACGCCCTTCATGGCTACCGGTTCATGGCCGGTCATAACGCTGGCGGCCGTGATGATCGTGTTCGGCCGCCAACGCGGGAAGCGCAATACGGCCTAGGCGATCGAAGCCACCAGCCCGTCAATCGCCACCAGCCCACCGAGAATCACGCCACCGAGCGCCAGGGCTAGAAGGGTATTCACGGAGTACTTCAGCGCCTTGTACTGACGCCGGTTGGTCTTCTTCAGTTCCCGCACCCGGGCCAGTGCCGGCGAGATCCGCGCGAACAGGCTGTTGGCGAAGCCACGCTGGTCGCCATCCATATTGGGCACCACGGTCAGCCGCATCAGCCCCTTGTAGAAGACGTTGATTACACTCCCGAGCAACCATGTGGGCCGCTCCACATCGCACATCAGGATCAGGCGATACTGTTTGGCATCGTTGTGGGCGTAATGGAGGTAGGTTTCGTCAAAGATCAGGTCCTCGCCATCGCGCCAGGAATAGTCCTGGCCATCAATATTGATGTAGCAGCGGTCATCGTTGGGCGTGGACAGCCCCAGGTGATAGCGCAGCGAGCAGGCCACCGGATCCGCATGCCGGGTCAGTTGTGAGCCCACCGGGAGGATCGAGAACATGGCCCCGTTCACCGACGGCACCTGATCGAGGATCTTCAGGGTCTCCGGGCACGAGGCTTGGGCGGAGTTGTGCTTGGTCCCATACCACTTGATATAGAACTTGCTCCACCCATACTTCTGAAAGGTGCGGAAACCGATGTCGTAGTAGGCGCTGGATTCCGGGTCACTGGTCTGGTCGAAGACCCGATCCTCATAAAGCCCCACCGCCTCACGGCGGATGGTCTCCCAGTTGTCCTGGATCACCTGCAGTTCCGGGAACTGATCCCGATCCATGATGGGGGCCCGCGCCCGTTTCTCGGTGAAGAGATAGAGCAGACAGTTCAGCGGACTGAAGATCGGCCAGCCCTTGCGCCAGTACTCACCAACGCTCTTATAGCGCTCCTGGCCACGGAATCGGTACACATAGATCATTGACCCTGCAACAAAGGCCACGATCAGGATAAAAACGGCCACAGCGACCGGCATGGGCAACCTCCCGGAATGAATGGTTTGAACCGCCACTCATTCTGGGATAGTTCGAAAAATCAAGCAAAGGCCGCGTGCTCAGCCTGTGCCAGGCTCCACATCCGGCGTGTGCGCCGTAATCCGCTCGAAGTAATGGGATTCACACCGCTCACAGGGCTCCAGGCGGGTTGTTTCAGCCAGTGTCCGCATGTGACCGCAGTTCAGACAGCGCAGAACACCCGCCATGGCGAGCTCGCCTGCAAAATAGTGATCCGCGTCCGTGTTCTGAAGCTTCTGCTGGAGCTCCAGGGTATCCAGGCGGGTGGGATCGGCTATGGACAGCAGCCGCTCCACCAGCCAGTCCTCGATCCATTCCAGGTCCGTGCGCAGCCACTCCGCCACGCCGTCGCCGGTACTGGAAACAAAGCCCAGCAGATGGGAGAGATCCCGACGCAGGTAAGCGGCGAGCAGATTCAGCTCATCACGGGTGAGTTCCGCCACCTCCTGCTCAAACTCAACCGCTTCCTCAATTTCCTGCTGGAGCTGCTCCCAGGTTCGTTCCTCCGCTTCCGCGAGGCGGGACTCCACCCGCTCAAGCATGCGGTTGTAGGCGGTCTCGGCACCGTCACTGAGACGGGGGCGCTGCTTATCGGCCACTGTTTTCTCCTGCTGATGGGTTGGAAGTCGGCATGCCTACCTGTCACCTTCTCTCTACGCTAGAATGAGCCCTTTCCCGATGCAACAGCCATTTTCGATCCGAGAGCATAAGGCACCGACCCATGGAAGAGCATTACCGCCCCGACGCCGTCGAGCGCAACGCCCAGCAGTACTGGGAGTCCAACGATGTCTTCGCGGTACGGGAAGAACCCGGCAGGCCCAAGTACTACTGCCTCTCCATGTTCCCCTACCCCAGCGGCAAGCTGCACATGGGGCATGTGCGCAACTACACCATCGGTGATGTGATCTCGCGCTTCCAGCGCATGCAGGGCAAGAATGTGCTGCAGCCCATGGGCTGGGATGCCTTCGGGCTGCCGGCGGAGAACGCGGCCATCAGCAACCGCACCGCCCCCGCCGCCTGGACCCGGCAGAACATTGAACACATGAAGACCCAGCTCAAGCGCCTGGGCTTCGGCTACGACTGGAACCGGGAACTGGCGACCTGCGATCCTGAGTACTACCAGTGGGAGCAGTGGTTCTTCACCAAGCTCTATGAAAAGGGCCTGGTCTACAAGAAGAACGCCACCGTCAACTGGGACCCGGTGGACCAGACGGTACTCGCCAACGAACAGGTGGTGGATGGCCGCGGCTGGCGCTCTGGAGCTGTGGTCGAACAGAAAGAGATTCCCCAGTGGTTCGTCAAGATCACCGACTACGCCGATGAACTGCTGGACGACCTGGATCAGCTCGAGGGCTGGCCGGAACAGGTCAAGGCCATGCAGCGCAACTGGATCGGCCGCTCCGAAGGGGTCGAGCTCGACTTCCAGATGGAGGACGGTTCCGAAACCCTGCGGGTCTATACCACCCGTCCGGACACCCTCTATGGCGTGACCTACATGGCGGTGTCCGCACGTCACCCGGTAGCGGAGAAGGCGTCTGAGCGTTCCCGCGAGGTGGCCGAGTTCGTGGAGGAGTGCCGCCACACCGTTGCCTCCACCGCCGATGTGGAAACCATGGAGAAGAAAGGCGTGGAGACGGGCCTGTATGCCCTCCACCCGCTGACCGGCGAGCGCCTCCCGGTCTACGTTGCCAACTTCGTGCTGCACGAATACGGCACCGGCGCTCTGATGGCGGTGCCCGCCCACGACGAGCGCGACCACGAGTTCGCCCGCAAGTACCGCATCGCCATCCGCCAGGTCATCAGCCCCAGCGACGGCCGCGACGTGGACACCTATGTGGAGGCCTTCACCGAGAAGGGGCTGCTGACCGGCTCAGGCCCCTACACCGGTACCAGCTCCGACGAGGCCTTCGCGGCCATCGCCGAGGATCTGGAAAAGCGCGGCATCGGTAAGCGCAAGACCAATTACCGCCTGCGCGACTGGGGCGTCTCCCGCCAGCGCTACTGGGGCGCGCCCATCCCCATGCTCACCCTCGAAAACGGTGAGTCAGCCCCGGTACCGGAAAGCGACCTGCCAGTGGCACTGCCCGAGGACGTGACCATGGACGGCGTCCAGTCGCCGCTCAAGACCGATCCCGAGTGGGCAAAGACCACCTACAACGGTGAGCCCGCCTTCCGCGAGACGGACACCTTCGACACCTTCATGGAGTCCTCCTGGTACTTCGCACGCTTCTGCAGCCCCTGGAAGGACGACGGCATGCTGGACCCGGAAGCGGCCAACTACTGGCTGCCCGTGGACCAGTACATTGGCGGTATTGAACACGCCATCCTGCACCTGCTCTACGCGCGCTTCTTCCACAAGCTGCTGCGCGATGTCGGCCTGGTCAACAGCGATGAGCCCTTCAACCGCCTGCTGTGCCAGGGCATGGTGCTGGCCGAAACCTGGTACCGCGAGACGGACAACGGCGGTAAAGAGTGGTTCTCACCGCAGGATGTGGACGCGGAGTACGATGGCAAAGGCAACGTGGTCAGCGCCACGCTCAAGGCGGATGGCGAGCCTGTCCACCCCGGTGGCGTGACCAAGATGTCCAAATCCAAGAACAACGGCATCGATCCCCAGGCCATCATCGACGAGTACGGTGCCGACACCGTGCGCCTGTTCATGATGTTCGCGGCCCCGCCGGAGCAGTCGCTGGAGTGGTCCGACAGCGGTGTGGAAGGCGCTCACCGCTTCCTGCGCCGGCTCTGGCGGATGGTGCACCAGCACGTGAGTGACGGCGGCACAGACGGGGCCATGCCGGGCGAGCCCGATGAAGCCCAGCAGGGCATGCGCCGCAAGACGCATCAGACCATTGCCAAGGTCAGCGACGACTTCAGCCGACGCCTGACCTTCAACACGGCCATTGCCGCCGTAATGGAGCTGCTCAACGACGCCGGACGGTTTGAGATCCGCAATGACGGCGACCGGGCGGTGATGCAGGAGGTGCTGGAAACAGCCGTTCTGGTGCTGGCACCTGTGGCCCCCCACATCACCCATGAACTGTGGCAGGCCCTTGGCTACACAACCGCGGTTGTCGACGCTGAATGGCCCGTAGCCGACGAGAACCTGATGAAACAGGACAGCATTGAGCTGGTGGTGCAGGTCAACGGCAAGCTCCGCTCGCGCATCCAGGCGGACGCCGAGGCCGACCGGGACCAGCTCGAGGCCCTGGCGCTTGCGGATGACAACGTCCAGCGCTTCATCGAGGACAAGACCATTCGCAAGGTGGTGGTGGTTCCCGGCAAGCTTGTGAACGTGGTCGCCAACTGACCCGGTCCGGAGGAGATCATGCCCCAGGTCGCCTGGAAACCCATCACCGTACTCATGCTGACAACGGTTCTCAGCGCCTGTGGCTTCCAGCTCCGGGGCAGCGCCCTGGTACCGGATGCACTGGCGCCTTTAACGCTGTCCTGTGGCGAGGGCGTCCCCACCTCCGTCTGCTCAGGCGCCCGCGAGCGTCTGGGCCTGTACAACCTGCTGGCGGAAGACGGCGAGACACCGGAATACCGCCTGACGCTCAGCGGTTACGAGCAGGAACGGCGGACCAGCGCCCTGGATGACCGGGCAGCCGCCAGCGAATACGAACTCAGTGCCCGCATAGCGGTGGAATTGACGACCAGGGACGGCATTCCCCTTCTGGCGGATACCGAACTGAGTGCCCGTGAGTTCTACCAGGCGGATGAGCAGCAGGTGCTGGCCGGAGAGCGGGAACAGCAGGGTATCGAGGGCCTTCTCCAAGACCAGCTGGTGCAACAGGTCACCCGCCGGCTGATGCCCTTCACCGAGGAGCGTATCCGCCGGATCCGCTCCGAGCACGAAAGCAGTACGGACACGGACGAATGAAGGTCACCCCGGAACAGCTCCCGGATCAGCTGGCCAAGCGCCTGGATGCCGGCTACCTGGTTACCGGTGATGAACCCCTCCTGGTCCAGGAAGCCTGCGACCGCATCCGCGAACGGGCCGTTGCAGAAGGCTACGAGGAACGCACGGTCTTCCAGACGGACCCGCAGTTCGACTGGCAGCAGGTCCACGACGAGACCCAGGCACTGTCGCTGTTCGCCAGCCGCCGTCGCATCGAGGTGCGCCTGCACAGTGGCAAGCCCGGCAAGGGCCGTGAGGTTCTGGAAGCCTTCGCCAAGGCGCCCCCGGAGGACGTCATCCTGATTGTGTCTGGCCCACGCCTGGACAGCGGCGAGACCAGCAAGGCCTGGTTCCGCAACTGGCAGAAGGTCGGCCTCCACGTTCCGGTCTGGCCGGTGGATCCAGCGGACTTCCCCCGCTGGCTCTCACGCCGCGCCGAAACCATGGGCCTGAAGCTCACCCGCAACGCCGTGGCCCAGCTCAGCGAGCGCCTGGAGGGCAACCTACTGGCGGCCCACCAGGAGCTGGAACGGCTCAGGGTGGTCGCCGGGGATGAACCGGTGGATGACGCCGTTGCGATTGGAGGTGTTGAGGACAGCAGCCGTTACAACGCCTTCGAGCTGAGCGCCGAGGCGCTTTCCGGCAACCGGGTTCACGCCCTGCAGATGCTGCGGCGTCTCGAGGAGGAAGGAACCAGCACACTGGCCGTATTGGGTGTGCTCCAGCGTGACCTGAAGCACCTTGCCAGCCTGCAGCACAGCCTGCGTCAGGGCAGCAATGCCGCCACCTGGTTCAAGCACAACGGAGTGCGCCAGCCGCCGCTGAGAAAGGCCCTGGAAAAGGCCTCACGCCGGCACAGCAGCCAATCGATCAGCAGGGCCTGGGGACAGGCCAGACAGGTAGACCGGGCCAGCAAAGGGCAGGACCCGGCCATGCCGCCCTGGTCCGCCCTTGCCGCCCTGGTGGAGACGCTCTCCGCCTAGCCGAACTCCGCCTCGTCGAACGCCATCATGCTGTCGCCGCCGTTGCGGATGGACTCCGTCAGGGCAACCGACTGCGGCAGGATGCGGTCGAAGAAGAAGCGCGCGGTCTTGAGCTTGCCGGTATAGAAGCCGGAAGTATCGTTCTCCGCCTTGGGCGCGGCTGCCTGCACCATGCGGACCCACAGATAGGCTTCGGCGGTGAGGCCGAACAGATCCAGGTAGTCCACTGCGGCCGCACCGATCTCCGCCGGATTGCCATCCGCTGCCTTGATGACGCTCTCGGTCACATCGGAAAGACGCTCAAGAGCCGCCGCCAGGGGCTGGATGTAGTCGGCCACTGCCGGATCATCCTGGTTCGCATTGATGTAGTCGGCCACGTCGTTCGCGAAGAGTTCGAAGAACTTACCGCCATTACCGACCACCTTGCGCCCCATCAGGTCCATGGCCTGGATGCCGTTGGTCCCCTCGTAGATCTGGGTGATGCGGGTATCACGCACCAGCTGCTCCTGGCCCCACTCACGGATGTAGCCATGACCGCCGTAGACCTGCTGACCAATCACACAGGTATCCAGCGCCCGGTCGGTCAGGAAGGCCTTGGCCACCGGCGTCAGCAGCGCCACCATGCCATCGGCTTTCTCCTTCGCTTCCGGGTCTTCGGCGAACTTGGCCTGGTCGAGCCACTGGGCTACGTAAGTGATAAAAGCACGGCTGCCTTCGGTATGCGCCTTCATCTTCAGCAGCATCCGGCGCACGTCCGGGTGCACGATGATGGGATCCGCCTGCTTGTCGGGGGTCTGGGGCCCGTTGGGCGAGCGGCTCTGGATGCGCTCGCGGGCGTAGGCCAGGGCGTGCTGGTAGGAAGCTTCCGCCGCGCCCACACCCTGGATGCCCACACCCAGACGCTCATAGTTCATCATGGTGAACATGGCCATCAGGCCCTTGTTGGGCTCGCCCACGAGCCAGCCACGGGCATCATCGTAGTTCATGACACAGGTCGCGGAGCCGTGGATGCCCATCTTCTCCTCCAGTGACCCGCAGGAGACGTTGTTGCGCGCGCCCAGGGAATCGTCCTCATTCACTTCGTATTTCGGCACGAGGAAAAGCGAGATGCCCTTGGGTCCCGCCGGGGCGTCCGGCAGCTTGGCGAGCACCAGGTGGATGATGTTCTCCGCCATGTCGTGCTCACCCCAGGTGATGAAGATCTTGGTGCCTGAGATGCTGTAGGAACCATCATCGTTTGGCTTCGCCTTGGTCCGGATAATGCCCAGATCCGTGCCGGCGTGGGGCTCGGTCAGATCCATGGCCCCGGACCAGGTGCCATCGTACATCTTCGGCAGGTACTTCTCCTTGAGCTCCTCACTGCCGTGGGCATGCAGCGCCAGGCATGCGCCGGCGGTCAGCATGGGGCAGAGGCCGAAGGCCATGTTGGCCCCCTGCATCATCTCCTCGACCTGCCCAACCAGGCTCTTGGGCATGCCCATGCCACCGTAGTTGGGATCACCACCAAGGCCGACCCAGCCGCCTTCGGCGAAGGTCTGGTAGGCCTCCTTGAAGCCGTCAGGCGTGGTCACCTCGCCGTCCTTCCACTGACAGCCCTGCTCATCGCCACTCTGGTTGATGGGGGCGAGCGTCCCTGCTGCGATCTTGCCGGCTTCTTCCAGAATGGCATCCGCCGTCTCCGGATCCACGCTTTCGCTGAGTCCGGGCAGGGAAGCCCACTGCCCCGGTGCGTCGAAGATCTCATTGAGCAGGAACCGCATGTCCTGCAGGGGAGCCTTGTAGTCAGCCATGGATTGTCCTCACTTTGAACGTCTGCGGGGCTATTCTACCCCGGGATTTCTCACAGAAAAGCCCGCACGTGGCGGGCTTTTTCATGCTTACCGGATCATACCGGTTCAGAAGGCGAAATGCTCTTCCTGAATGTCCATCAGGTTGTCCGCACCGCTGATCATGGCGTCGGCGTGGGCCTTCGCCCGAGGCAGCATCCGCTTGAAGTAGAAGCGTGCCGTCTGGAGCTTGGCGTTATAGAAGGCTTCCTCAGTAGTGCCCTCCTCCAGCTTGCGCTGGGCCACTTCCGCCATCTCCGCCCAGAGGTAGGCGAGCACGCCGTAGCCTGAGTACATCAGGTAGTCGTAGGACGCCGCCCCGACCTCTTCACGATCCTTCATGGCGGCCGAACCCAGCTTCATGGTCAGGTCGCCCCACTCCTTGTTGAAGGCCGCCAGTGGCTCGATGAACTCGGCCAGCTGCTTGTTGTCACCGTGCTCCTTGCAGAACAGGTGGACCTTCTTGGTAAAGCGCTTGAGCGACTCGCCCTGGGTCATCAGAACCTTGCGGCCCAACAGATCCAGTGCCTGGATGCCCGTGGTGCCTTCGTAGATGGTACCGATGCGCGCATCACGGACGATCTGCTCCATCCCCCACTCAGAGATATAGCCATGCCCACCCAGAACCTGCATGCCCTGGTTGGCCGCCTCAACGCCGGTTTCAGTCAGGAATGCTTTGGCAATGGGCGTCAGGAATCCAAGCAGTTCATCAGCTTCCTTGCGGGCGTCCTCGTCCTGGCCACGCGTGGCGATGTCCGCCTGCTGAGCGGCGTAATAGATCATGGCACGACCGCCCTCAGCGAGCGCTTTCTGGGTCATCAGCATGCGCCGGACGTCGGGGTGGACGATAATGGGGTCGGCCGCGCCGTCCGGATTCTTGGCCCCGGAGAGAGAGCGCATGGCCTGGCGGTCCTTGGCGTATTCCAGCGACCCCTGGAAGGCCAGTTCCGCGGAGCCCAGCCCCTGGATGGCGGTACCGATACGGGCAATGTTCATGAAGGTGAACATGTAATTCAGGCCCTTGTGCGGCTCGCCGATGAGGAAGCCCCTGGCACCATCAAAGTTCAGCACGCAGGTGGCGTTGCCGTGAATGCCCATCTTGTGCTCGATGGAGCCAACGGAGACGCTGTTGCGCTCGCCCGGGTTGCCGTTTTCGTCGGGAATGAACTTGGGAACCACAAAAACCGAAATGCCCTTGGTGCCCTTGGGCGCATCAGGCAGTTTGGCCAGTACCAGATGGATGATGTTGTCCGACATGTCGTGATCGCCCGCGGAGATGAAAATCTTCTCGCCGGAGATGCTGTAGCTGCCGTCAGAATTGGGTTCCGCCTTGGAGCGCATAATGCCGAGGTCAGAGCCACAATGGGATTCCGTCAGACACATGGTGCCTGTCCATTCGCCACTGATCATCTTGGGCAGGTAGGTCTGCTTCTGCTCTTCCGAGCCATGGGCTTCCAGCGTGTTCAGGCAACCGTGACTGAGGCCGGGGTACATGCCGAACGACCAGTTGGCCGTCCCCACCATTTCACTCATGACCATGGAAAGAGAGCCGGGCAGCCCCTGGCCGCCAAGTTGCTCATCGGCCGTCATCGAAGGCCAGCCACCCTCAATGTACTGCTTGTAGGCTTCCTTGAAACCGGTCGGGGTCTTCACTTCCCCGTTTTCCAGGGTACAGCCTTCCTGGTCGCCGGTCTGGTTCAGCGGCGACAGCACCTGCTCGCAGAACTTGGCCCCTTCCTGGATGATGGCATTGACCATGTCCGGCGTAGCTTCCTCGCCACCCGGGATATGCTGGTAATGCGTTTCAGTATCCAGAAGCTCGTTCATAACAAACTGGATGTCGCGCAGCGGTGCTTTGTACTGGGGCATGGCTCGTACCTCGGTTCATGCAATTAAACGGCTGTTTGAAACATACGTTTGGGGCGGGCCTCGTGTCAAGAGACATAACCGCTGTGAATGCATTCCGAGGGGCGCTCAGGCTGTGGCACGGAAGCCTGTAGTAGTGGCGGTAGCAGAATCGGTGGAGGGCATTTCATCCACGTCACGGAAGAGGCTGATACGGGTATCATCTCCGCCGGGACGCTCGGAAGCAGAGGCGTCCGTTTCCTGAGCGCGCTCCACCCGCCCTTCCCCACTGCTGCCCTCGTCCTGGCGCGAGGAACGCAGCTCCGATTGGGCCTGAAGAAGCTGACGGGTCGCCTCCTGCGCGACGCGGATATCCTGGGGCGACGGTTCGGCCGGGGCAAGCGCAGCCGCGCGCACGGTCTGCATCTTGCTGATGGTGGCTTCCGGGTCATCAGCGATGACACTGGTATCAATGGAGACCTGCCCGCCGACGGCATAGAGCTGGCCATCCGGTCCGCGCTGGTAGGTGTAGGTAGGCGCCCCGGCGTACTGGCCACCCACGACCTGATGCGCCTGTTCATGCTGGCGCACCTCCCGGTCCCGGCCTCTGAGTTCCTGGACGGCCGACTGCTGTTCCGGGGATGGCCCATCAGAACCCTGTTCCGGCTGCTGCCGCTCGCCCTCGCGGTTCTCCGATCCGGGTTCCTGACCCGCCTCACGACGGGGACTTTCCGGGCGCGGCGGCGACGTCTCATCGTCTGCCCCCCGGGCGTTACGCCCCCCTTCCTGCGGGTTCTGCCGGCGGGCCTGTTCACTGATGGAAACCTCGACGCCACCACGACTGCTGCTGTCACCACGCGTTGCGGGAGACGCAGACCTGGAAGGCGCCGTCGGACTGGAGGGCGTTACCGGACTGACAGAAGCACTGGAATAGGACGGTGACGTACTGTTATTGGGCGTGCTGGTCTGCGGCACGCTGCCGGAAGCCGTACCGGGAGGAGCGGCGCTTCGGGTTACAGCACCGCCGGCGTTGCTGATCGCGGGCTGGATGGATGTAAGCTGCACGGCGATTCCATTCCGGCGTCAGGCACGTTCATCGAGCAGCGTCCCCACCATCTCGTCCGCTGTCCGAACCACTTCGATGGAAGCCTCGGCATTCCGCTGGTTGACCTTAAGATCCACGATGGAGCCCGCCAGGCTGTCCTCGACGGCACCAGCACCATCAGGAGCAGCGGCTTCCCGGGCAGGCGCCTCTGTGGTTCCCGAACGCGCAATACGGCTGGCCGCATCCTGCATGCCGCGCTGGGCATCCTGAACACCGTTCACACCAATGGACAGGGCATTACTGATCATGGGCACACCTCCCGCCCAGAACGTTCATGAACATTACACCACAGCAGTGTTCAAAATTCAAACAGACGGAGCAGGCCTGTTTACGCTCCAGGCAGGGGCAGCGAAAGGTGCCGGGAGGCCTCTTCCACCATGGCGGTGGGATCCCGCGAAGCCAGCCAGGGCACACGCCCCATGCACGGCGCGGGCATGCGCTCGCAGAGCGTCTCGAACGTCTCGTCTTCCCGCGCCATGGGCTCGGGAGTGCAGCGATTGGCCACCCACCCCGCCAGGCGGCAGCCGTCACGCTGGATCAGCTCGGCACTGAGCAGCGCGTGGTTGATGGCGCCCAGGCGCAATCCGACAACCAGGACGACGGGAAACTGGAGATCGCTCACCAGATCCACCCAGGTTTCATGGTCATTGAGCGGCACACGCCAGCCACCGGCGCCTTCAACCAGGAACAGGTCCGCAGGGCGCATCATGGCACCCCGACAGAACCCCGCCAGGCGCTCGGCACTGACCCGGCGCCCGGCTTCCCGGGCCGCTACGTGGGGCGCGATTGCAGGTTCCAGCGCCACCGGGTTCACCGACTCATAGGGCATGGACTCGGTCATGGCCTGTGACAGCGCCAGGGCATCGGCATTGCGCAGGCCTTCAGGGGTCTGCTCACAGCCGGAAGCCAGGGGCTTCATGGCCAGGGTACGCAGGCCATTGCGGGCTGCCAGGCGCAGCAGGCCAGCCGTGACCACCGTCTTGCCGGAGTCCGTGTCAGTACCTGTGACGAAGTAGGATTGTCGTGGCATGGGCGTTATGGAAGGTTCCGGTTATTGCCTGGGGCCGGTCAGGTGCGCAAAAGCCACCTGCCAGGTTGCGGGCACACCATACCGGGAATCCCGGTGGCGGTCATAGGCGCGGCGCATGGCTCTCAGGCGCCCGGGGCCCAGCGCACCCCGGTGGCGGTGTTCATCCTTGTAGCGGGCCCCGAGGGTCTTGAGCTCTCCCAGCAGCGCCATGACATCCGGGTACCACAGTACCAGCGGTTCAACATCAACAGTCACCCTCTCAAAGCCCTCGGCCAGCCGCGCCTCCAGCTCCGCCCGGGTCAGGAAACGATTGACGTGGCGACGGCCGGGATCGGCCTCCGCCCACGCGGATTCCAGTTCGGTCAGGGTTCCGTCCACCAGGGTCGCGAGATGGGCCCCGCCCCCGGGCTTAAGCAGTCTTGCCATCTCCCGGGCAACGGCACCGGTGTCCTCGCACCACTGGATCATCAGGCTCGACTGGATCCAATCCAGGCTGCCCGAGGCCAGCGGCACATTCGCGGCATCAGCCACGAGCCAGCGCGCATCCACGCCCCGGTGCGCCCGGGCATAATCGACCATTCCGGGAGACAGGTCGGCGGCGATCAGTTCCTCGGGGGCCAGCTCGCGCTCCAGCTCCGGCAGACTGAAACCGGTACCGCAGCCCAGATCAAGTCCCACACCACCGCTCGGAGCCTCCATGCGGGCCAGCAGATCCAGCGCCACGCGCTGCTGCAGCCGTGCCGCCGCGTCATAGCTCTCAGCGGCCGCGCCGAAGTCCTCGGATACGCGCTGGCGACTGACCTGGTTGAACTGCCGCGCATTCATGGTGCCACCTGCTCCATAGCCCCGCTGATCCAATCCGTTGCCCCAGCGGCGGAAGCCGGCCAGTGGCAGGATTCAGCCGCCAGATGACAGCGTTCACCGGCCAGGCCAAGTGTTTCCGGTACCGCCCCGCTGACCAGCGCATCACGCCCGCAGAACAGGTGCTGTGCCCATGCCCCTGCCTGCTGCCAGAGCGCCCGTTGATCGAGCCGGGCAAGCCACTCCAGACTGTCTGAAAGACCCTGCCGGTAGTCCAGGGTCAGCTCCGGCCAATCCAGGGCCTGGAGTTCACGGCGTACCTGCCGGGGAGATGCGCTGCCCTGGCTGACCAGGGCGCAGAAACGACCGAGCGTCTGCTCCACATCCACCCGCATACCCTCCCGGAAACCACGGAAGTCGGCATCCGCCATACCCACGGACCAGTCCGACCCCTCCAGAAAGCGGGGAGTCGAACAGAGGGTCACCACACCGCTCACCGTTCCAGGAAAGCGCTCACGGGCCGCCATGGCCACCTGTCCGCCCAGGGACCAGCCCAGCCAGGGCACTCCCGAGGGAACACGGGCCATAACAGCGTCCAGCGCGGATTCCAGATCCTGATGCCCGATCGCCATCCGTGCCGGCTCCAGCAGCACGGGCTCCACCTCAGCGGGCAGCAGTGGCCGCAGCGCCTCCGCCGGGATACCCCAGCCGCCGACAACAACCGCCCTGGTCATGCCGCCCCCGTTTCGCTGCGCGCCGCCCTGAGCGCCTCCAGGAGCCGCTCCATATGTTCATCCGTATGGCTGGCGCTGAAGGTCAGGCGCAGACGCGCTTCACCCTGGGGAACCGTGGGCGGACGGATCGCCGGCACCAGAATATCCCGCCGCGCCAGTGCCTCGCTCAGGGCCATGGCACGGTCCGATGGCCCCACGATCAGGGGCTGTATCGGCGTCCAGGACTCCATCAGCCGGTAGCCGAGCGCGGTTGCCTCATCCCGGAACCACGCCACCAGCTTCGCCAGGCGTTCACGCCGCCAGCCCTCTTCCCGACAAAGTTCCAGGCTGCGCCGGGTTGCGGCCGCCATCGCCGGCGGCATGGCGGTGGTGTAGATATAGGTGCGCGCTTTCTGCACCAGGTAATCCACGAATTCACGTGAGCCGGCAACAAAAGCACCACCGACACCCAGTGCCTTGCCCAGTGTGCCCACCAGTATGGGCACTGCGGACTGGTCAAGACCGCGGACCTCGGCGATACCGCCGCCCTTGCTGCCCAGCACGCCCAGACCATGGGCGTCGTCCACCATCAGGGGCACACCCTGCTCCCGGCACAGCGCGGACAGACCGTCCAGCGGTGCCAGGTCGCCGTCCATGCTGAAAACCCCATCCGTTGCCACCAGCGCACAGCGCGACTCCGCCTCCAGAAGCCGGGCGGCGGCGCTGGTGTCGGCGTGGGTATAGCGTTTCAGGCGGGCACCCGCGAGACGGGCACCGTCCAGCAGTGAGGCGTGGTTGAGGCGGTCCTGCAGGATCACGTCATGGCGCCCGGCCATGGCGGCAGTGACACCGAGATTGGCCATATACCCCGTGGAGAACAGCGCCGCCGCTTCCCGGCCGGTATGTGCCGCCAGTGCCTCTTCGAGCTCCTGATGGAGCCGGTGGTGACCATTCACCATATGCGAGGAACCGCTGCCCACCCCGTGTTCACGGGCTGCGTCTGTGAGCGCCTCAATCACACCGGGGTGGTTGGCAAGCCCGAGGTAGTCATTGCTGCAGAAGGCCAGCATGCTGCGGCCATCCACAACAATCTCCGGGCCCTGGGCGGAATCCAGAACCCGGCGATCCCGCAGCAGCCCCTGCTGCCGCAGTGTTTCGAGCTCGGCGCTGTAATCAGGCATTGGCCGCGTCGTAGAACAGGGCACTCTGGCGCTCCTGCTCCATGCGGCGGGTCAGCTCGTCGACCTCGTCCTCGTCCGAACGGTCCGTGGCCAGCGGCTCCGGCACGATGCCAAGGCGCCGGAACAGCGCCCTGTCCTGCTCGGCCTGCGGGTTTTCCGTGGTCAACAGCTGATCGCCGTAGAAAATGGAATTGGCGCCGGCCATGAAGCACAGTGCCTGCATCTGGTCGTTCATCTCTTCACGCCCCGCGGACAGGCGGACATGGCTCTTCGGCATGAGAATGCGCGCCACGGCAATGGTACGCACGAACTCGAACGGATCGAGGTCCTCGACGTCTTCCAGCGGTGTACCCGGAATCTTGATCAGCATGTTAATGGGCACACTTTCCGGGTGATCCGGCAGGTTGGCCAGCTGCAGCAGCAGCCCTGCCCGGTCATCCTCATCCTCGCCCATACCCATGATGCCGCCGCAGCAGACCTTCATGCCCGCATTACGCACGTTCTCCAGGGTATCCAGACGGTCCTGGTAGGTCCGGGTGGTGATGATCTGGTTGTAGTAGCGCTCGGAGGTGTCGAGGTTGTGGTTGTAGTAATCCAGCCCTGCTTCCGCCAGCTCACCGGCCTGGTCCTCCGTGAGCATGCCCAGGGTCATGCAGGTTTCGAGCCCCATGTCCTTCACGCCACGGATCATTTCCAGCACGTGCGGCAGATCCTTCTTCGTGGGGCTGCGCCAGGCCGCGCCCATGCAGAAGCGGGTTGCACCGGTTTCCTTGGCCGCTTTCGCCTGCTCCAGGACCTTCTCGACCTGCATCAGCTTCTCTTTTTCGAGACCGGTGTTGTAATGGCCACTCTGCGGGCAGTACATGCAGTCCTCGGGGCAGGCACCGGTCTTGATGGAGAGCAGGGTTGAAACCTGCACTTCATTGGGATCAAACCACTGGCGGTGCGCCTGCTGGGCCCGGAAGACCAGGTCGTTGAACGGCATATCCAGAAGTTCACGGACCTCCTTCAGGGTCCAGTCGTGACGGATGGCATCGGAAGTGGTCATACTGGTGTCCTTATCCTGCTGATCAATGGTCTGCCACACGGAGGTGTCCAGACGGAATGGAAACCATGATAAGGATGGCCAGACGGCTGTCAACCAGAGCAACCCTGATGGTTAACAGGGTGAACACAACCCGCCCCAGGCTGAGCCGGTGCGTCATCTGCCTGGGCCCGGACCAGGGCGGCGGACTCTGCCACGCATGCCTTCTTGACCTTCCGGCAACAGGTCCCTGTTGCCGGCGCTGCGCCCTGCCACTGTCCATTGAGGAACGCGGAGCAAGCCTGTGCCGGCAATGCGAGCGCACCGACCCACCCCAGGACCGGAGCCGCATTCCCTGGCGCTACGAGTGCCCCGTGGACCGCATGATCCAGAACTACAAGTACCACGGCACACGCGCCCAGGGCGCCGCTCTGGCCCGCAATTGGCTGCGGGCCGCTGGCATGCCCGAGCCGCGACCATTGGCCCTGATTCCGGCGCCCATGGATCCGGAACGGTTGCGCGAGCGCGGCTTCAGCCAGACGGCGGAGCTGGCGGACTGGCTCGGTCGCTCCACAGGGATACCGGTGCTGCCCGGCCGGCTCCAGCGCCATGGCGGCTATCGTGCCCAGGCCAGCCTGTCGCGCTCCGAGCGACGGCGCAACCTCAGAGAGGTTTTCTTCGTTGCCGGCAGCGCGCCCCTTCCGGAGCATGTCGCCCTGATCGAGGACGTGGTCACCACCGGCGCGACAGCGGAGGCCATGGGGCACTGCCTGCGCCGGGCGGGAGTGCAACGCCTGGAGGTCTGGGCACTGGCAAGAACACCCTAGGCGTCAGTACAGCTGCTGGAGCACACGGTCGGCGAGCGCCAGGGAAGCAGTGAGCCCCGGGGACTCAATACCGAACAGATTCACCGCCCCGGCCAGGCCGTGCTCCCTCGGCCCCTGGATCATGAAATCCGCCGGTTTGTCGTCAGGGCCGTGAATGCGGGGACGGATGCCGGCATAGGCGGGCGTCAGGCGCGCGGGGTCCAGCCCGGGCCACCACTGGCGGACGGCGTCGGCAAAAGTGGCAGCCAGTGATTCCGGCACGGACCATTCCAGGGCATCCACCCAGTGCGCGTCCGGCCCAAACCGGGCCTGACCGGCCATATCAAGGGTCAGGTGCACGCCAAGCCCACCTGCAGCCGGCAACGGGTAGATCAGGCGCTGGAAGGGGTGACGGCCGCTGTAGGCGAAGTAGTGGCCCTTGGCGAACCACTGGCGCGGCACAGCCTCTGCAGGCATCCCTTCCCATCGCCGGGCAACGGGCACAGCCCCCAACCCACCGGCATTAACCACGATGGCGGCGCTGAGTTCGCAGGGTGCATCGCCGCCCACCTGGACGCGGTGGCGCCCCTGCACGGTCTCAATCCGCTCCACCGGCGCCTGGCGCACCAGCCAGCCGCCATGGGCTTCCATATCCCCGAGCAGAGCCTGCATAAAGGCGTGGGAATCCACAATGCCGCTCATCGGGGACGCCAGCCCGGCCGCCGCGTGAAGCTCCGGCTCCCGGGCGATTTCACGGGTGCTGAGCCACTCTAGTACCACGTCGTTGTCCGCGGCATTGCGGCGCAGTCGCTCCAGGGCGGGAATTTCAGCCTCACCGGTGGCAACCAGCCACTTGCCGCAGCGCCGGTGGGCGACAGCGTGACGCTCGCAGAAAGCGTACAGCCGGTCCCGGCCCTCACGGCACAGCTCCGCCTTGAGCGACCCCGGCGGATAGTAGATGCCCGCGTGGATGACTTCGCTGTTGCGCGAGGAGACCTCCTCACCGGGGAGAGCGTGGCGCTCAAGCACCAGTACCTCGTGTCCGGCCCTGGCCAGGGCCCGCCCCACGGCCAGCCCCACAACCCCCGCACCAATGACGACCGCATCAACCTGTTCCGAATCCATGAGCAAAGGATACCAGCCGGGGCTCTGATTGAAACGCCCAAGCGGTTATACTGGTGACCTGGCCATTTCAGCGGGGGAAGTATGTCGGACATCCGCCAGTTCATTGCGGTCATGATCGTGGCAGCCCTGTTTGTAAGCTGGCTGGGCTGGCGCGGCTATACCGTGATGGAACTCAACGAAACGCTGCGCGAACAGTCCGCGCTGGCGGCCTACCCCTATCCTTTCCGCGTGCTGCGCGTGGAAGGAGACACGGCCGTCATGAGCACACTTCGCTCGCCCCGTGTGGACACCGCCCAGGCCATGCGGGAACTGTTCCCTGACCTGCGCCGGATACCGGAAACCAGCCGCGAATTCCGCCGCGCTGAACAGGAGTACGCCCGCCTTCAGGCACGGGCAAGTGAGACCGTCACCGCCTCGGGCAGCATCCGCCGGGTACGCTGGGAGCTGGACGAGAACTGGTACTACCTCAATAACATGGAGACCCGTCGCACCCCCGGTCACGCGGCCCCCATCAACCCCGCGACAGGCAGCTGACCCATGGAGACGATGGCGCACCCCTACCAGCACCTCACCCCCGACCTGGTTCTCGATGCGGTAGAGGCCTGTGGCTACGCGGTTAACGGCCGACTCTTCCCGCTTAATTCCTATGAGAACCGTGTCTACCAGGTCGGGATTGAGGACCAGAAGCCGCTGATCGCCAAGTTCTATCGCCCGGGACGCTGGTCCCGACCGCAGCTGGAGGAAGAGCACGGATTTGTGGCCGAGCTGGAGTCCGCCGAGATCCCGGCGGTTGGTGCGCTCCCCATGCCCGGCGGCGGCTACCTGGCGGACTACGGCGTTTTCACGCTGGCGCTCTACCCCCAGCGCGGCGGCCAGGCCCCGGACATCACGCTTCCGGACACACTGTTCCGCATTGGCCAGTGGCTCGGGCGCATCCATCAGGTTGGCGCGCGCAGGGACTTCCAGCACCGCCCCACCATTGACCCGGTCCGGGTGATTGATGAGGGGCAGCGCTATGTCCTGGATGCCGGATTTGTGCCGGACGATCTGGTGGCGGCCTACCGCAGCCTGATCCCGGACCTGCTCGATGCCATCCGCGCCTGCCAGGAGCGCGCCGGCGAGGTGACGATCCAGCGGCTGCACGGGGATTGCCATATGGGCAACATCCTGATGCGCGAGGAACGGCTGCTGTTCGTGGACTTTGACGACGCCCGTCAGGGCCCGGCTATCCAGGACATCTGGCTGATGCTCAGTGGCGACGCCGAGGAGCAGCGCTGGCAGCTGGGAGAGCTCATCGAGGGCTACGAGCAGTTCAACCAGTTCAACCCGGCGGAATGCCACCTCATTGAGCCTCTTCGCACCATGCGACTGATCAACCAGGCCGCCTGGCTGGCCTGGCGGTGGGACGACCCCACCTTCCCCATGCACTTCCCCTGGTTCGGACAGGCACGATTCTGGTCCGACCATATTCTGATGCTGCGCGAACAGCTCGCCAGCCTGCAGCAGCCACCGGTCCGGCCACCCGGGCCCTGACAGCGCCCACGAACAACGGAAACCGCACCATGAATGATCCAACCGGTCGCTTCGATACCGAAACTGATGCCGTGTATGCCGGCGCCAGCGCCTCCGATGACCCGTTCCGGTTTGACGAGGCAGTCGCACGCGTCTTTCCGGACATGATCCGGCGCTCTGTGCCCGGCTACACCACCATTGTGCCCATGATCGGGGTGATCGCAGCGCGCTTCGCACGGCCGGACACCGCCCTCTATGATCTGGGGTGCTCACTGGGGGCCGTGAGCCTGGCCATGCGTCACAGCGTCAAGGTCCATGGCGCCCGCATTGTAGCCGTGGACAACGCCGCCTCCATGATCGAGCGCTGCCGCCACTACATTGCGCTGGATTACGGCCAGCTCCCGGTGGCCCTCCAGTGCGCTGACATCCGCGACATCGACTACCAGCCCGCCAGCGTCGTCGCCCTGAACTTCACACTCCAGTTCCTTCCCCCCGAGGACCGGGACACGCTTCTGGAACGCCTCTGCCAGGCCCTGACACCGGGCGGCGTCCTGGTGCTTTCGGAGAAGGTGGCGTTCGCGGATGCCGCCGAGCAGTCACTGCTGGAGGAGCTGCACCTGGACTTCAAGCGTGCCCAGGGCTATTCCGAGATGGAGATCAGCCGCAAACGCAACGCGCTGGAAGAAGTGCTGATCCCCGAGTCCATAGCGACGCACCGCCAGCGGCTGGAAGCGGCCGGCTTTGAGCAGGTCACGCTCTGGCACCAGTCGCTGAACTTTGTCTCCATCCTCGCCATTGCGCCGGAGGCGACGGCATGAGCACGGACTTTGACTGGCGCAGCGAATACGCCAACCTGCTGGACTGGCTGCGCGACAGCGGCCGAACAGAGTGGCACGAGCAGCTGCAACAGCGCCTGACCAGCGTCTTCGAGACCCACCCGCACGGCGACCTGCCGCGCTGGATGGCGGCGCTCAATCAGCTTCCCCGGATCCCCGGCGCCGAAGCGGACCTCGATCAACCGACGGTCACGCTCACAACACCCGAGCCCCTGACGGAGGCCCAACGGGAGCAGCTTGAACAGGGGCTGCGGGGCCTGATGCCCTGGCGCAAGGGGCCCTTCGATTTCTTCGGGACCCATATCGACACCGAGTGGCGATCCGACTGGAAGTGGGAACGGGTCCGGCCCGGTCTGAGTGACCTGCGCGGCCGTACCGTACTGGATGTTGGGTGCGGTTCCGGCTACCACTGCTGGCGCATCCTGGGAGCCGGCGCCCAGAGGGTGGTCGGCATCGACCCCGGCATGCTGTTCCTGATGCAGTTCCAGGCGGTGCGTACCTACCTGGGTGATCCACATGCCCACCTGCTGCCACAGCGGCTGGAGGACCTGCCCCACCAGCTCCAGCTGTTCGATACCACCCTGTCACTGGGGGTGCTCTATCACCGGCGCTCGCCCATCGACCACCTGATCGAACTCAAGGGCACGCTCAAGCCCGGCGGCGAGCTGGTACTGGAGACACTGGTGATTGAGGGCGAAATGGGCGAGACGCTGATGCCGGAAGACCGCTACGCGCGCATGCGCAACGTCTGGTTCATTCCCAGCGTCCCCACCCTGGAGCGCTGGCTGCAGCGTGCCGGTTACCGGGAGGTTGAGTGTGTGGATGTAACGCGCACCACCACGGACGAACAGCGCGCCACGGACTGGATGCAGTTCCAGTCACTGCCCGATTTCCTGGATCCGGAGGACGAGCACCGGACCATTGAAGGCTATCCGGCGCCCCGTCGGGCCACCCTGGTGGCCCGCAAGCCGGCCTGAGATTCAGGCGTTGAAGGGGTGGCGCAGGGTAACGGTCTCGATCCGGTCCGGCCCTGTGGAGATGACGTCGATGGGCGCCTCGATCTGCTCTTCGAGGAAGCGGATGTAATTGCGCGCATTCTCGGGAAGCTGATCCAGGGCCGTGATGCCCGAAGTGCTTTCCGACCAGCCGGGAAGCGTCTCATACACCGGCTCAATGGCTTCGTACTGGGCGCCGCGGATCGGCGGCCGGGTTACGCGTCCTTCACGGGTGATGTAACCCACACAGACCTTCACCTCGTCCAGGCCGTCCAGAACATCCAGCTTGGTCAGGCAGATGCCGGAGACACTGTTCACCTGGATGGCATGGCGCAGCGCTACCGCGTCAAACCAGCCACAGCGCCGGGCGCGCCCGGTTGTGGTGCCGAACTCGTGCCCCTGGCGCGCCAGGTGCTCACCGCAGGTGTCGAACAGCTCCGTCGGGAAGGGACCGGAACCAACACGGGTGGTGTAGGCCTTGGTGATCCCCAGGATATAGTCCATGTACTGGGGCCCGAAACCGGTGCCCGTTGCCGCGCCACCGGCAGTGGTGTTCGACGAGGTGACGAATGGGTAGGTGCCGTGATCAATGTCCAGCAGCGCCCCCTGGGCCCCTTCGAACAGGATGTGCTCACCGCGCTTGCGCAGATCATGCAGCATGTCCGTAACATCCGCCGCCATGGGCAGCAGCTCTTCGGCGTAGGCGCGGAAATCCGCCAGGGTGGCTTCCACATCCACCGGCTCCTCGCCGTAGTACTCGGTGAGTACGAAGTTGTGGTAGCCCATCAGGTGGCGCAGGCCCCTTTCGAAGGCTTCCGGATCCGCAAGGTCACCGAAGCGCAGGCCCTGACGGGATACCTTGTCCTCATAGGCAGGGCCGATACCACGCCCGGTGGTACCAATGCAGTCCTTGCCTCGGGCACGCTCACGGGCCTGATCAAGGCGCTCATGGGTGGGCAGGATCAGCGGGCAGGCCTCGCTGACCCGCAGCCGTGAACGCACATCCACGCCGCGCGCCTCCAGCTTGCGGATCTCCTCAAGCAGGGCCTGGAGTGCCAGCACCACACCGTTGCCGATCATGCAGGTGATGTGCTTGCGCAGAATCCCGGAGGGAATCAGGTGAAGCGCGGTGGTCTCACCATCGATCACCAGTGTATGGCCGGCGTTGTGTCCGCCCTGGAACCGCGCAACGGCGGACACCTGCTCGGTGAGCAGATCCACGATCTTGCCCTTGCCTTCGTCACCCCACTGGGTGCCCAGCACTACGACGTTCTTACCCATGAATGGCTCGCTGATCCGTTCACAAACTCATGATTGACGTTCTCGCCGCTGCGGCTACAGCGGCTCCACTTTCCAGTCACCGTCCTTCAGGACAAGCTGGCGGTCACAGCCGGGCGGCAGCCGGTCATCGGCCTCGTCGTCCAGCTGCTGGATGACCGTGTCACTCTGGCGCAGCTCGCTGATGCGCCGGCGCAGCGCCGCGTCCGTTCCAGCCGGCGCCAGGATGGCGCCCCCGCCGGCACCGAAGGCACGCCGGCCCGCTTCCAGAAGCCGGTTCAGATCGGCACTGAAGCCGGTGGCCGGGCGGGCACGACCGAAATCCTCGCCCACGGCATCGTATCGACCGCCCTGGGCGAGCGCTTCCTCCTGCCCCGGTGTGTAGGCGGCGAACACCAGGCCGGTGTGATAGTTGTAGCCGCGCAGTTCGCTGAAATCGAACCCGATGGCCACGCCGGGGTGACGCTCACGCACCCGGGCGGCGGTCTGCTCCAGCTGGTCAATGGCCTCGAGCACGGGCGCAGGCGCTCCCGCCAGCCGTTGCCGAGCGGCATCCGGCACCCCTTCGCCACCACTGAGCCGGCCCAGCTCCCGCAGCATGGCGCGGGCGGAGCCGGCTTCGGCAGTGCCCAGAAGCTCGTCCAGCTCCGGGATGGAGCGCCGGCGCAGGGCATCAAAGACCCGCTGCTCCAGATCGCCCCCCAGGGCCGCCTCTTCCGCCAGGCACTGGAAAATGCCCACATGGGCGATGTCCAGGTGAACCGTTTCAACGCCAGCCGCAGTCAGGGTCTCCAGCATCAGATCGATGATTTCCTGGTCGGCGCCACTGCTGCGGCTGCCGAAAAGCTCGCACCCGACCTGCAGCGGGGTACGACTGGCCAGCATGCTGCTCGGGCGGGCATGCAGAACATGGCCGGCATAACACAGGCGCGTGACACCCGGGCGGCGCAGGCTGTGCGCGTCCATCCGCGCCGCCTGCGGGGTCATGTCGGCGCGCACGCCCATCATCCGACCGGTCAGCTGATCCGTCAGCTTGAACGTCTGCAGATCCAGATCATTGCCGGTACCGGTCAGAAGCGACTGCAGGTATTCGATCATCGGGGGGATGATGAGTTCATAGCCCCAGCGCCGATAGGTATCCATCAGCTCGCGGCGCAGGGCCTCGACCTTCTGGGCCCGGGGCGGCAGGACATCGGCCACCCCATCGGGCAGCAACCATCGATCAGACGTACTCATGACGCTTGAATCCGTGATTGATTGACTGAGCAGGAACGTTTCAAGCGGTTCCGGGGGAACCTAGCGAACAACATAGAGCAGGGTCACCCCCACCAGCATGCTCGCAAACCCCGCCCACCGCATGCTTGAGGGCGCCATCTGTGCCAGAACTTCCACCATCCGCTGCCAGCGCTGCGGACACAGAAACGGCATGACGCCCTCAATGATGAGCACCAGCGCCAGAGCTGTCAGCAGATCCTGCCACATGGCAATACCAGGCACCGTTCGGGTTTGTTACAGAGCCGGGATTCTACGCCCATCGCGCCCATAAAAAAACCGGAGCCGAAGCTCCGGTTCACTGGGGCTGCAGGTGTTACTGCCCGCCCATGGGTCCGTCCAGCATGTTCATGAAGTCGCTCTGGGAATCCATCAGGAACACGTCCTGGCGACTGTTGAAGGTGCTGCGGTAAGCCTCAAGCGTGCGATAGAGCTCATAGAACTCCTGGTCCTGCCCGTAGGCCTCCGCATAGATGGTCGCGGCCTTGCCGTCACCCTCACCACGGGTTTCCTGGGCTTCACGGTTCGCCTCGGCCAGCAGCACCGTCACCTTACGGTCCGCCGCAGCGCGCACGCCCTCGGCCTGTTCGCGCCCACGGGAGCGGTATTCCTGCGCCTCGGCCTGGCGCTCAGTGCGCATGCGCTGATACACCGTTTCACTGACTTCATCCGGGAGCTCAATCCCCTTGATCCGGATATCCTGAACGCGGATGCCGAATTCCTTGCGCGTGAATTCATCCACGTTGCCCTGAATCTTCTCCATCAGCTCATCACGGGCACCAGAAACAACCTCCGTCATGTTACGCACCCCGAACTCATCCCGGAGGCCGTTTTCAATCCGGGAGGCAAGAAGCCCTTCCGCCCGCATCTCACTGCCACCGGTGGCCCGGTAGAAGTCGGCCACATCGATGATCTGCCAGGTCACGTAGGAATCCACATCCAGTGGCTTTTTCTCAATGGTCAGATACCGCTGGGTTTCGATATTGAGTGTTAGAATCCGCGTATCGAACTCCTCTGCCGTCTCGACCCAGGGAAGCTTGAAATGCAGTCCGGGCTCCACACCTGTCTTGACGAGTTCACCAAACCGCAGAACGACGCCGCGATGGGTTTCCGGCACGATGTAGACGGTCGCCGACACGAGGTAAAGAACCACGACACCGGCTATGATCGCCAGTATACCCTTAGTGTTCATGCTTAACGCCTCTCCCGGCCGGAATTACTGTTCTGCTGATCACGGATGCGATCGATCACCTGATCGCTGATCCGGTCGATGCGGTCATTGGTGGAGCCAATACCCTGATGCTGTGTATCGCCGGAGCTACTGCCGCCCGGAGCATCATCCGCCATGGCCCTGGCACCGCCCTTCATCATCTGATCCAGCGGCAGCATCATCAGGTTGTTGCCCTTCTCAATGTCGACAACCACCTTGCTGGTCCCGGTGAGAACCTGCTGCATGGTATCGATATAGAGCCGGCGGGCTGTAATCTCCGGAGCCTGCTCATAGACGCCGAGCACATCCAGGAAGCGGGCTGTCTCACCCTGGGCGGCTTCCACCACCTTGTCTCGATAGGCCTTCGCTTCCTCGCGGATACGCTCTGCCTGACCCCGCGCCTCCGGGACCACTCGGTTACGATACTGTTCCGCCTGATCAACGAAGCGCTGCATGTCCTCACGGGCACGCTGCACATCACGGAAGGCTTCCTGCACCGGCTCCGGGGGCTGGGTACTCTCGACGTTCACTCGCAGGATCTGCATGCCCACCGTATAGGTATTCAGAAAACGCTGCAGGCGCTTCTCAACCAGCTGCCCCAGTTCCGCACGGCGCTCCGTAAGCACCCCATGCAGGGTTGAACTACCCACTTCGTGGCGCAGGGCGCTGTCCGTCGCGTATTGCAGGGTCGTGCTGGGACTGCGCACATTGAGCACAAAGTTCTTCGGCTCCTCGACCCGGTACTGGACGCTCAGGTTCACACTGACGATGTTCTCATCCTCGGTAAGCATGTGCCCCGTGGATCTGAAGGAGCGCACATCGGTCACTGTGACCATGCGGACATCGTCCAGCAGCGGAATCTTGAAATTCAGACCTGGCATGGTGGTTTTGTGGTACTCACCGAAGCGCAGGACAACGCCGTTTTCCCGCTCGTCCACGATGTAGACCGACTGCCAGGCCAGAAAGCCGAAAACCAGCAGACCGACCACGGCGAGGATCAGGCCAAAGCCGCCACCGCCCTGGCCACCACTGCTGCCCGAGCCGCCACTGCCACCGGAACCGCCCTTGTTGCCGAAAAGCCGGTTCAGCTTGTCGAGGCCCTTTTTCAGGGCCTCATCGAGGTCCGGCGGCCCCTGATCGTTGCCGCCGCGATTGCCCGAGCTCCAGGGGTCGCGGTCGTTGTTGCGGTTACCACCCGGTTCGTTCCAGGCCATAGTGTTCTCCGTCTGAGGTTATACGCTGCAGCGGCCCGGGTCTGCCGGGCACAACAGATGCAAATAGTAGGTGTTCTGAAAGGCCGCGACAACCGGGGGTACTACACCGCCTCAACCGCCATCCAGTCACTGCCGTCCAGGCAGGTCAGCCGATTCTCGTCCGTGCCGGCACGTGCAAGCAGCTGGTGCCAGTCGCGGGCCTCCATGCGCAGCTCCAGCACAGGCTCGCCACTGTCGGACATGCGCTCCGCCACCACGGCACCGCTCTGGTAGAACTGGGCCCGCAGCCAGCCATCCGCCGGAGACAGTTTCACATAGCGATGGACGACGTCCTCGGCCAGACGCTCCGCGACGGCGTCGCGCAGCTCCTCCATGCCAGCCCCGGTATGGGCCGACAGCCAGACGCGTACCGGACGACCGCTCTCGTCCCGCTCCACCCCCGGCTGCGCACCGGGGATGAGATCGATCTTGTTGCACACCTGCAGAACCGGCACTTCACCGGCTCCGATCTCACCCAGCACCGATTCAACCTGCTGGATGGTGTCATCACGGGCCGGATCGGTATTGTCGATGATATGAAGCAGCAGCGAGGCCTCGACCGTCTCCTCAAGAGTGGCGCGGAACGCCTCGACCAGGGTGTGCGGCAGATGCCGGATAAACCCAACCGTATCCGCCAGCACCACCGGGCCCACGTCCGGCACGCTCACACGGCGCACCGTGGGGTCCAGGGTGGCGAACAGCTGGTCCGCCTCAAACACCGTGGAATCAGTCAGATGGTTGAACAGGGAGGATTTGCCCGCATTGGTATAGCCCACCAGCGAGACCACTGGGATCTCGGCACGCTTACGCGACCGCCTCGCCTGCTCGCGCTGGCGCCGGACCTTCTCGAGCCTGCGGTTGATCTGGTTGATGCGCGAGCGCAGCAGCCGTCGGTCGGTCTCAAGCTGGGTCTCACCCGGCCCCCGCTGACCGATACCGCCCTTCTGGCGCTCCAGATGCGTCCAGCCCCGGACCAGCCGCGTGGACATGTGCTCCAGCTGGGCCAGCTCCACCTGCAGCTTGCCTTCATAGGTGCGGGCGCGCTGGGCGAAGATATCGAGAATGACCCCGGTGCGGTCCAGTACCCGGCATTTGAGTTCGGCCTCGAGATTACGCTCCTGACTGGGGCTGAGCTGGTGATTGAACAGCACCACGTCCGCGCCCTCGGCGTTCAGGGTCGCACGCAGCTCCTCGAGCTTGCCCTTGCCCAGAAAGAAGCGCGAACTGGGCTGATTCCGGGTCCCGGTGACAACGGCTGCACAGGTCACTCCGGCGGACTCTGCCAACTCGCGGAATTCATCCGGATTTTCCGGCTCCATCTCGGACGCCAGCGTAATGTGAACGAGAAGGGCCCGTTCACCGACCTCAGGACGCTCAAACAATCAGGTGCTGCTCCTCATTCGGGATCGACCGCCTCGCCCTCGTCACCGGGATGCTGGGGCGCCTTCACATTACGCGACGGCACAATCGTGGAAATGGCGTGCTTGTAGACCATCTGGCTGACAGTGTTGCGCAGCAGGACCACGAACTGGTCAAACGATTCGATCTGCCCCTGGAGCTTGATGCCGTTGACCAGAAAGATGGACACGGGGATGCGTTCCTTGCGCAGGGAATTCAGGTAAGGGTCTTGTAGGGAATGCCCTTTTGACATGAGGCTGCTCCTGTTTTTTATGATTGCTCGCCCCCGGGGCGATCCCCGGGCGCTGTTCCTTTCATACCATGCGGCGTGGTGTCTGGATCACCGGAGACAGTGGTGCCGCCTTTGACGATTTTCAAGGCATCGGCCAACGGATCCTTGCCCTGACTGTCCAGCCAGTGCGCATCCGGCCACCTGCGAAGCCACGTCAGCTGGCGCTTGGCCAGCTGACGGGTGGCTGCCAGCGCGCGCTCAATCATATCATCATATTGGGTTGCGCCGCTCAGGTAGTCCCACACCTGACGATACCCCACCGCCCGGATGGACGGCAGATCCGGGGACAGGTCGCTGCGCGCATAAAGCGTCTGCACCTCCTCCAGCAGCCCCTGCTCCAGCATCGCCCTGAACCGGCGCTCGATCCGTTCATGCAGATCGCGGCGCTGCGGCGGAGCCAGCGCGAGGCTGACGGTACCTTCCGGTAGCCCGCCGCCCTGATCCTCACCGGCGCCCTGCGCCCAGTGCGCGGATATCGGTCGCCCTGAGAGGCGATAGACCTCCAGGGCACGGATCAGTCGCTGGCGGTTGTTCGGATGCAGCCCGGCGGCGGCCACCGGATCCACAGCTTCCAGCTCACGATAGAGGGCGTCACCCCCCTCGGTGTCAAAGCGATGTTCCAGTTCCGCCCTTACGCCTTTATCGGCCTGCGGCAAACTCGCCATCCCCTGGCGAAGCACATTGAAATAGAGCATGGTGCCGCCCACCAGAATCGGCACCCGGCCCTCTCCCCGGATGCGCCCGATCAGGGCCCCGGCATCGGCCGCGAACTCCGCCGCCGAATAGGGTTCCGCCGGGTCACGGATGTCGATCAGGTGATGGGGCGCCCGGCGCAGGGTGGCCGCATCCGGCTTGGCAGTACCGATGTCCATGCCCCGGTAGACCAGTGCCGAGTCCACGCTGATGAGCTCACCATTCAGGCGCTCACGCAGTTCAACAGCCAGGTCCGTCTTGCCCGAGGCCGTCGGCCCCATGACCAGAACCGCGGGAGGCCGCCACACCATGGCTACTGCCCCCGCATGAAGAGCTTATCCAGATCCCCCATGCTCAGCCGCGTCCAGGTGGGCCGACCATGGTTGCACTGACCGCTGCGCTCCGTGGCCTCCATATCGCGCAGCAGTGCGTTCATTTCCGGGATCGTCAACTGGCGGTTGGCCCGTACTGAGCCGTAGCAGGCCATGGTGCCCAGCAAGTGCTCGATACGGGCCTCCACCTGCTGACTGCGGCCATGGGTCACCAGGTCCGAGAGAACATCGCGCACCAGCTGCTCCATATCCGCGTCCCGCAGCAGCGCCGGAACCTGGCGCACGGTCACCGTCTCCGGCCCCATACGGTCCAGCTGCAGACCCAGCGTTGCCATATCGTCGGCGTACTGTTCGGCGTGATCCGCCTCACGCTGGCTCACGTTGAGCGTCAGCGGTACCAGCATCGGTTGGGAAGTCACGCCTTCCCCTGCCACACCGCGCTTCATGCGTTCATAGACAATGCGTTCATGGGCGGCATGCATGTCCACAATCACCATCCCCTCGGCACTCTGGGCAAGGATGTACACACCATGGAGCTGCGCGACGGCGTAGCCCAGTGGCGGCATTTCCCCTTCCGGGCTCTCAGGCATAGTGGAGGGAGCCGTGGTGCGGCTCTGGATGAAGGGCGTGGGCGAGGCTTCCCGAACGGCATTGGCGGAGAGGCCGCCGCCCTGGTGCAGCCCGCCGTAGAAGGCCATCTGGGCCTCGGTCTCCGAGGGACTGGCGGGCCTGTCCCGGCTCTGCGCCGGACCGCTCACCGCAGGCTCATCAGCCACCCCCGTTGCAACAGCAGATCCAGACGGGGCCGGGGCACCCGCCTCACCCTGCCCCGGCTCCGTGCTGTCATCGCCGGGTCGCACTTCAGCCAGGGCGCGGTGCAGGCTGCGGAACAGAAAATCATGGACCAGGCGGCCGTCTCGGAAACGGACCTCGTGCTTGGTCGGGTGGACGTTGACATCCACATTGGCCGGATCAACCTCCAGATAGAGCACAAAAGCCGGATGGCGCTGGTTATAGAGCACGTCGCGATACGCCTGGCGCACTGCATGAGCCACCAGCCGGTCCCGGATGGGGCGACCGTTGACGAAGAAATACTGCAGATCCGCCTGGCTGCGCGAGAACGTCGGCAGCGCCACCCAGCCCTGCAGGCGCAGGCCCGACGCCTCCACATCAATACTCAGGGCGTGTTCCATGAACTGGCTTCCGCAGAGACTGGCCACCCGCTGCTGCCGGTCACGCTCGGTGGTTGCCGGCCGCAGGGACTGCACCGCCCGGCCATTGTGCTGGAGGGTGAAGCCCACATCGAAGCGACTCAGCGCCTGGCGCCTCAGGGTCTCTTCCAGGTGATTGAACTCGGTTTTCTCGGTGCGCAGGAACTTGCGACGGGCCGGCGTGTTGAAGAACAGATCCCGAACCTCGACGGTGGTGCCCTGGGGGTGGGCCGCCGGTGACACCCGAGTCTGCATGTCCTGCCCCTCGGCCTCCACGCACCACCCCTCGGTCTCTCCTCTGGCGCGGGAGGTCAGCGTCAGCCTCGCCACGGAACTGATGCTTGCCAGTGCCTCACCGCGGAACCCCAGGGAACTCACCGCCTCCAGGTCATCAAGGCTGTGAATCTTGCTGGTGGCATGACGGCTGAGCGCCAGCGGCATCTGATCATGGGCAATACCGTCGCCATCATCGCGCACCCGGATCAGGCGCGCCCCGCCCTGCTCCACCTCCACTTCAACCCTGGAGGCGCCGGCATCCAGCGCATTTTCGATGAGTTCCTTCGTAACCGAGGCCGGGCGTTCAACGACTTCGCCGGCCGCGATCTGGTTGGCGAGACGGGGGGGTAGGGTCTGGATGGCTGCCATGATCGGAATGGTACCAGATCAGGACGAGGGGATGCTGATCACCTGCCCGATATGCAGCGTCTCACCATTGATGTTGTTGGCTGACTTGAGCTTCTGCACCGACACCTGATTGCGCCGGGCGATGGCCGACAGGGTATCGCCGCGCCGGATTTCATACTCGCGCCTGTCCTCTGCGTTCCCCTGACGGTGGGCGATCAGGGTCCCGGGTGGCGGCGAGGCACGGAAGTGGCGACCCAGACCCGAGACAACCGCGTCCGCAATCTGGCGCTGATGGGATGCCTGGGTCAGGCGTTGCTCATCCGTCGGGTTGGAAATAAACCCGGTCTCAACAAGGATGGACGGAATATCCGGGCTCTTGAGCACCGCAAATCCCGCCTGCTCAACAGATGACTTGTGCAGTTTGCCCACCGTGTCCAGCTGATCGAGGACATTGGACCCGACCCCCATGCTGTACTCAATACTCGCCGTCATGGAAAGGTCCAGCAGCACGCCCGCCAGCATCTCGTCCTTGTCCTTGAGCGAGACACCGCCAACACCGCCGATCAGGTCAGCGCTGTTCTCACTCTCCGCCAACCAGCGCGCGGCCTCACTACTGGCGCCGTCCGTCGACAGCGCATACACCGATGCACCGCGCGGCCGCGGGGAGCGGAAGGCATCCGCATGCACGGACACAAACAGGTCCGCGTTATAGTCCCGGGCGATCTCGGTACGCTTGCGCAGACCGATGTAATAGTCGTCCTTGCGGGTCAGATAGGCCTCGTAGCCTTCCATGGCATTGATCCGGTCCACCATCCGCCTGGACAGTTCCATGGTGACGTGTTTCTCCTGAACCCCTGAGGGACCGATGGCCCCCGGGTCCTCGCCCCCATGACCGGCGTCCACCACCACAATGATGTTCCGGCGCTTGCTCTCGCTCTGGTCTTCCAGAACCGCTTCCTGCTCCTGCTCACGGGTCTTGTCGAGATCCATGAGATCGACGACCAGGCGGTGACCGTATTTCTGGTTCGGTTTGAGCTGGAAGCTGCGGGGTTCCACATCCTCCTTCATATCCAGCACCACGCGCAGGTCGCCGTTCTTCCGGCGGCCGGTGCGGATACGGCGGATGGGCGTCTCATCAAGGTCCAGCGCGCCGAGGTCGGTCTCAAGATCCGCCTGCTCCACGTCGATCACCAGCCGGCGGGGCGACTCCAGGGCAAACAGCCGGTGTTCCACGGAGCTGCCCGTCTCAAGCACCAGCCTTGTATGATCCGTCGCCGGCCAGATCCGGGCGTTATCAACCGGTGTGCCGGCCTGGGCCTGGGCCACGGCTGCCACCATCAGGGTCAGACCTGCCAGAAAACGTGTCATCCAGGTACTCATTGACTGCTGCTCCTGCCGGCCAGGGCCTGCCTGGCGGCCCCGGCAATCCGATCATTCGTATGAATCCGGGCGCTGCGCCCACTGCCCGCATCCGACAGCTCAACCCGGCATTCCGGCGCCGGAAGCACGCCCCCGGCACGCTCCGGCCACTCGATTACAACCAGAGCCCCTTCTTCCATGTAGTCGCGGATGCCCATCATTTCCAGTTCCTCAGGGTCACCGAGCCGATAGAGATCAAAGTGATAGACCTTCGGCGACAGCGCTTCATAGGGTTCCACCAGCGTGAAGGTCGGGCTGCGTACCGCGCCCTCATGCCCCAGCGCATGCATGAGTCCGCGCGCCAGGGTCGTCTTGCCAACGCCCAGATCCCCGACCAGGTGGATCACACCGCCGGCGGAACAGGCCTGCCCCAGGGCTGCCCCCAGGGCTTCCGTGGCCTGCTCATCCGGCAGCTCGAGAACCGTTGGCTCAGTCACGCTCCACCTCCGGAAGCACAGCAGCGGTGGCCACGCCGAACGCCTCCGTCAGGTCACCCGCCAGGAGACCATGCGAGCCGGTCCATTCCAGTGCGTGATCCGCAGCCGCCGCATGCCATGCGGCACCGGTAACGGCAGCGCCGAACGGCCCCAGACCCTGGCCCAGAAGCGCCCCCAGGGCGCCACTGAGGACGTCTCCCATGCCGGCCGTAGCCATGCCGGGATTACCGCCCTCGATGACAGCCGGCGTTCGCCCGGGCGCGCCCACAAGACTGCCGGCCCCCTTGAGAATCACGGTCGCCCCCTGCTGCTCAACCAGTGTCGCCAGGGCCTGATAGCGGTCGGCCTCGACCTCCGGCACGCTGGCCCCCAGCAACCGGGCCGCCTCGCCGGGGTGCGGCGTCAGTATCCACTGGCCAGCATCCGCCGGCACCCCCTGCTGCTGCATCAGTGCCAGAGCATCCGCATCCGCGACCACAGGCCCGGAAAAACCCGCCACCCGCTGCAGCATCTGCTGCCCCCAGGCGCTGCTCCCAAGACCGGGCCCAACCACGACCACATCCACGCGCTCCAGCAACGGGTCCAGATCATTACCATGCTCCACGGCCCGCGCCTGGATTTCCGGGCGTCGCGCCAGTGCCGCCGGCACATGGACACCCCGTGTTGCCAGGAACACCAGGCCGGCACCGCAGCGCAGGGCCGCCTCACCAGCCAGGATTCCGGCCCCGCCCATACCTTCATCACCACCAACGACGAGCACACGACCGCATTCGCCCTTATGGGTGGTGGGATGCCTCCGGGGCAGATGGGTGAGCGCGGCTTCCGGCGACCAGAGCCACGCGGCAGGTTCCGGTTCCGCGTCATGGACCGCCGGATCCACGGAAAGATCGTCAAAACTCACAGGCCCGGTGCAGTCCCGCGCCCGCCCCGTGTACAGTCCTGCCTTGCGCCCGATAAAGGTGATGGTGGCCGCTGCCCGGACGGCCGTCCCCAGCACCCGACCCGTGCCACTGCACAGGCCAGACGGGATATCCACGGCGAGCACTGGCACTGGTGAGGCGTTGAGTTGATCGATCACCCCGGCATAGGGCGCACGGACCTCACCGGCAAGGCCGGTTCCGAGCAGGGTATCCACAACCAGATCCGATTCCGCCAACAGCGCACCGAACTGGCCTTCGTCCAGAGATTCAAATGATATGACGTCAACGCCGCTCTCACGGGCAAAGGCAAAGGCGGATGCCGCCGTACCGCTGAGCTTCGAGGGATTGGATACCGCCACACAGTGGCAGGCGATCCCCTGCTGGGCGGCCAGCCCGGCCACCACATAGCCATCGCCCCCGTTGTTGCCACCACCGCAAAGCACCAGCAGCTGACGCGCCTCCGGCCAGCGCCGGCGCGCCAGCCGGAATGCGGCTTTACCGGCCCGCTTCATCAGGTCAAAACCGTCCACCCCGAAGTCCTCGATGGCGGCTCGATCCAGGTTGCGTACCTGCTCAGCGGTGTACAATGGCATTGGCTGGTCGGGCATATTTTCGCTCAAAAATGAACCAGTTATCACAATGCGGTTTAAGAAATCCGCACAGAACCCTGATAAGCATAGCAAATTCCGACTCAAACGCCATAGGACCGGATGACCAACGATCTTACCGCCACCGCTGAACAAATCCGTGACTGGGCCCACGAACTGGGCTTCCAGGCCGTTGGCATTACGGATACGGAGCTGGAGGAAACCGGCCAGCGACTGAACCAGTGGCTGGACAGGGGGCTGAACGCCGATCTCAGCTACATGGCACAGCACGGCGAGAAGCGCTACAGGCCGGCGCAACTGGTGGAAGGCACCGAACGGATCATCGCGGTCCGCCTGGATTACCGCCCCGAGCCCGACGCCCCGGACGCGGTCCTGGCCGACGACGAAAAGGCCTACATCACCCGCTACAGCCTCGGGCGGGATTACCATAAGCTCATGCGCAAGCGTCTGGCGAAGCTGGCTAAGTGGATCGACGAGGCACTACCCGGTTACTACCACCGCGCCTTCGTCGACAGCGCCCCGGTCATGGAAAAGCCCATCGCCGTGAAGGCAGGGCTGGGCTGGCAGGGTAAGCACACGCTGTTGCTGCACCCACAGGCGGGCTCCTGGTTCTTCCTGGGCGAGATCTACACCAGCGCCCCACTGCCGGTGGACGAGCCCTGGACCACCGACCACTGCGGCAGCTGCACCGCCTGCCTGGACGTCTGCCCCACCAACGCCTTCCCGGAACCCTATGTGCTGGACGCGGCCCGCTGCATCTCCTACCTCACCATCGAGAACAACGGCCCCATCCCGGAAGAACTAAGACCGCTGATGGGCAACCGCGTCTTCGGCTGCGACGACTGCCAGCTGGTCTGCCCGTTCAACAAGTTCAGTGAATCCACCGAGGAACCCGACTTCCAGCCCCGCCACGGACTGGACAACAGCACCCTGGCAGAGCTCTTCCTGTGGGACGAGGCAACCTTCCTGAAACGCACCGAGGGCTCCGCCATCCGGCGGGCGGGCTACGAGGGCTGGCTACGGAATCTGGCCGTGGGGCTGGGCAATGCCCCGAGCACCATTCCGGTGATCGAGGCGCTAAGAGCACGGGAGGACTTCCCGTCAGAGCTGGTGCGGGAGCATGTGCAGTGGGCCCTGCGCAGACACGGCATCGTTCAGGTATGATCTGACCCCACACCGAGCTCCCATACCTGACCACCAACGGAGGAACACTGAATCATGAGCTGGGAAGGACAACAGGCGCCGGATTTCCGGCTTCCGGATCAGGACGGAAACGAACACTCCCTGGCGGACTACCGCGGCCAGACGGTGCTGCTCTACTTCTACCCCAGAGACAATACACCGGGCTGCACCGTGGAGGCGCAGCAATTCCGAGACCGTCTTGAGGAGCTGCAGGCGCACGGCGTACAGGTCCTGGGCATCAGCCGCGATACCGTCAAGTCCCACCGCAAGTTCGCGGACAAGGAATCACTGAACTTCCCGATCCTTGCCGACCCGGAACATGAGGTCCTCAAGGCCTACAACCTGCTCAAAGAGAAGACCATGTTCGGCAAGCCGGCGCTGGGCGTGAACCGGGAATCCTTCCTGATCGACGAACAGGGCGTGATCCGCAGGCACTACGCCAAGGTGAAGCCGGAAGCGCACGTGGATGAGATCCTGCAGGATCTGGAAGCCACAACGTCATCCTGAGCGAGTTATGCGAGGACGCACTTCAACGTGAACGCGGACGGAATCGCATTCACAGCTCAAACAACGTCTTCCGATAGTGCTGAAGCTCGGCAATGGACTCGCGGATGTCGTCCAGCGCCTGGTGCGCCCCCTTCTTTTTGAAGCCTTCCAGGGCTTCGGGCTTCCAGCGCCGGGCCAGCTCCTTGACAGTGCTCACGTCCAGGTTGCGGTAGTGGAAGAAGGCTTCCAGTTCCGGCATGTAGCGGGCGAGAAAGCGCCGGTCCTGACAGATGCTGTTGCCGCAGATGGGCGAGGTGCGCGCGTCCACCCATTCCTTCAGGAAGGCGATGGTTTCCAGCTCGGCGTCGCGCTCGGTGAGGCTGCTCTCGCGCACGCGCCGGGTCAGGCCGGAATTGCCGTGGGTGGTGGTGTTCCACTCATCCATGCCCTCAAGCACCGCATCGGACTGGTGGACGGCCAGGACCGGGCCCTCGGCCAGGGCATTGAGGTCCGCATCGGTAACGATGGTGGCCACTTCGATGATGCGATCGCTGTCCGGGTCCAGGCCGGTCATTTCCAGGTCGATCCAGATCAGTCGCTGGGCCCGCTCATTCTGCTCCGCCATGGCTGAGGCGCTCCTTTTCCGATAGGCTGTTGGTTTGGCGTCATCTTCTCACAGCATCAAGACAAGACCCAGTGCCCCGCAAACGCAACCTTTCCCACCAGCAGCAGCGCCGTATCCAGTCCCGCCAGGAACAGTGGCAGGACGCCACACGCGAGCAAGGCCATGACGGCACCGTGGTGGCGCACTTCGGGGGCGAGCTGCTGATCGACTATCCCGTGGATGCCGGCTGGGAACAACGCCGCGCCCAGCCGAGAGCCAATCTGGGCGGCCTGGTCGCCGGCGACCGGATCGTGTGGCGCGAGGAGGAAAACGGCACCGCCGTGGTCGTGGCGCGACAGCCGCGCGAGCGCGAACTCCAACGCCCGGACCGCTACGGCCGGCTCAAGACCATGGCCGCCAACATTGATCGGCTGGTGCTGGTCATCGCGCCGGCACCGGCGCCCCAGCCGGCGCTGATGGACCGTTATCTGGCGGCGGCGGAGATCCACGGGCTGGAAGTCGTTATCCTGCTGAACAAGGCGGACCTGCTGGATGAGGACAGCATGGAGCTTCTGGAGGAAGTCCTCGCTCCCTACCAGGACCTCGGTTATGAAGTGGCACTTACCTCAGCCTCTGACGGCGAGGACAGCGCCCTGCCCGAGCCGCTGGATGACGCGGTCACCAGCATCATTGCCGGGCAGTCCGGGGTCGGCAAATCCAGCCTGATCCGCCGCTGGCTTCCCGGCACCGAGATCCGCACGGGTGACCTCACCCGCCGCGGCGAGGGCACCCACACCACAACCACGGCCTGCCTCTACCGGCTGGCCAACGGCGGCGCCATTATCGATTCCCCCGGCATACGGGAGTTCGGCCTCTGGCACATGGACCCGGAGGTGGTCATCGACGGTTTCCCGGACGTGCGGGAATGGATCGGCCATTGCCGGTTCCGGGACTGCCGGCACGAGAAGGAACCGGGTTGTGCCCTGCAGAAAGCCGTGGAAAACGGGGAGCTGGATCCCCAGCGGATGGAACACTACCTTATGATCCGGGATGAGGCCGAGGCCGGCAGGACTACCAGTTGACCTCGGATTCTTCCACCTGGCTCTCCCGGGCGCGCTCCATCCAGTTATCATTGGCCATGGTCTCGCGATCCTCGGCACTCGCTGTATCGCTGGACTCACGCTCCTCGATGGCTTTCTGCGCGGCTTCGGTCAGCACAATGATCGAGATCCGGCGATTGACGGGAGCCTGCGGATTTTCCTTGTTGAACAGTACTGAGTCCGCCAGCCCCACGATCCGGCCGATGTGGCTCTCGGGAACGCCACCGGCCACCAGCGTGCGCCGGGCGGCATTGGCGCGGTCGGCGGACAGCTCCCAGTTAGTGTACTGCTCGTTGGTCTGGGCAAAGGGCGTGCGATCGGTATGGCCCGTAATGCTGAGCCTGTTGGAGACCTTCGCCAGGGGCTCCGCCAGTTCGAACAGAATGTCCCGGGAGTAGGGCTGAAGCTCGTCGCTGCCGCTGGCGAACATGGGTCGGTTGGAGCGATCCACGATCTGGATCCGCAGCCCCTCATCGGTAATGTCGATCAGGAGCTGATCCTTGAACTTCTGAAGGGTCTCGCTTTCCTCAAGTTTCTGATCCAGTTCCTGCATGAGCTGCTCGGTCTGGCGACGCTCCATGGCCTCCGCCAGCTCTTTAACGTTGTCCTCGTTCAGGCTCAGCGGCTCGGGCGCGACGTCACTCGGCCCCTCATTGCGCGTCACCGCCGGCGCTCCGCCAAGATCCACAGGGTTCGGATTGCCACCCTCCTCGTAACCAACAGGGTCGGAGAAATAGCGCGAGATGTCTTCCTTCTGTTCCGGTGTGGCCTGGTTGGTCGCCCACATCACCAGAAAGAACGCCATAAGGGCCATGGCGAAGTCTGCGAACGCCACTTTCCAGGCACCGCCATGATGGCCGCCACCCTTTTTCTTGACGCGCTTGACGATGATCGGTCGATCTTCCACTGCTTACCTCCGACCCCGATCACCTGCGCCGGTATCAGCGCGAACGGACATGATCATCCAGCTCCTGGAAGCTGGGCCGCGATTCGGTTGGCAGGACCTTGCGCCCGAATTCGATGGCCATCTGTGGTGCCTGGCCGGAGACAGTGGCGAGCAGTGAGTTCTTCACGCACTCGTAGCACTTCATCTCCTCGTCGACCTGGCGCTCCATGGTCTTGCTGATTGGCCCCACGTAACCGTACGCCGCCCAGATACCGGTCAGGGTACCAGCAAGCGCCGCGCCAATAAGGCTGCCAATCTGCGAGGTCTCTCCTCCCAGATAGCCCATGGTGATGATGATTCCAAGGATCGCGGCCACGATGCCGAGCCCCGGCAGGGCATCCGCGACGGAGCCGACCGCGTGCGCGGGTTCCTTGAGCTCTTCCTCACGCTTTTCGATCTCCTGGTCCATCAGCCCTTCCAGTTCATGGGCCGCCATGTTGCCGGTGCTCATGATTCTCAGGTAATCGGTAATGAAATGGAGCAGTTCCTCCATCTTCATGATGGCAGGATACCGGGTGAAGATCTGGCTCTCCTCAGGGTCATCCACATCCGCCTCGATGGCCATGATGCCCTGCTTCCGGGACTTGTCGAACACGTCATACATCAGGCTCAGGAGATCCATGTTGAACGCCTTGTTGAAAGGCGTGCCCATGATGAGCCTCGGCCAGGCGGCAAAGGTCGCCTTGACGGTGTGGAAGCTGTTGCCCATCAGAAAGGCGCCGAAAGCAGCGCCGAATATGACCAGGAGCTCGGTGGGCTGCCACAGTACGGGCAGATTGCCCCCATGCAGCACATACCCGACCAGCACGCTGAACGTGACCACTACCGCGCCGATGATGATGAGCATGGGTTAGCGTAACTCCTGCTGGACTGGTCTCGGGTGGGGATACGACCCGCCGCTAATTCTGGACCAGACCAGACGCACCCGCAAATCGCACAGCATCTGACTGCACCCAGGTCGCGCTATAGCGGCAAAAGTAAAGGACAAAGTGAGTACAGTTCGTTGGGCCGAGACTTGCGAGTCAGCTTCCTGGCGTTGGGTTTCCGTCCCCGAGGCTCTCTCTACCCAATTCGCCCAGAAAGCGCTATATTTTATGTGTGGTATTTTGGTATGGAGTTTGACATTGGAAAATTCTGAACATGTTCGCTATCAGTTGATTGACGGCGACTTCTCAGCCGAAGAGGCTAAGACCATTCTCCTGGCTTTGATCGAACACAAGATCCAATTCCACCGAAAAGACAGGTTCAGCCAGCAGGAGCGGCTAGGCGATATCAGCGAGCAGAGCAACCGGCGTATTGAGCAGCTACTACAGACCAAGGCCGATTTGACGGAACTGATCGCCAGCGCAGGTTCGGAAGATGAACGACTGTCAATCAACTGCGTCATAGATATTACCCGTATTCCTGAGTAACCGGCTTGTTATCAAGTCTTCAGCCTACTTCAGGTCTCTGTCCTCGAACCGACTCAGCCTTGGGTTCACTCGGACGCTCTCATGCTTTGGTGGAGATGTACATCGTCCAGCTGACGTAGCAGCTCCAGTATGACGGGCTTATCATATCGGCGTTTCTCAGTGATGGCGTAAAAGTACTCATAAACATCTGGCAGCTCTCCATACTCCACGAGCATTCCTGAGCGCAGCTCATCCTTGACGACGACCTTCGGCAGCACGGCAGCAAAATTGGAATCCCTGGCGAGCAGACGCAACATGGCCATATCATCGACCTCTGCCACGATGACAGGCGTTACCCCCATACGCCTGCAGTAGAGGTCAAACGAGGCTCGGAAACCACTACTACGCCCTGGAAGGAGCAGCGGGACGCCATCGATATCAGAGACACGGCTCGACGTCTCCATGAGGCGGGGAGGCCCTACAATGCTGCCCACCTGACGGGCAATTTCTTGGCAGGACCGGATGCCTGCCGCTCCCGGGGTTACAGCGGTATTCGACAGGATCAGATCCAGGCTGTGATTTTCCAAAGCTTTGAGCAGATCATCCAGACGCCCCGAGCTGAGCGTCATGTTCACATCGCTACTGCCGATCAGCGGGGACAGGAAAGCCTCCTGGAAGTTCCGCGAGAGCGTGGAAACGGCCCCAACATGGACATCCCGCGTCCTACCTTCTTTACCCTCTGAAAGAAGCCCAACCAGTTCGGCACCGGATTGAAAGATTTCCTCGGCATGACGCATGGCCACACGCCCGGCCTCGGTGAGTTGGAGAGCTCGCCCCTGGCGGTCAAACAAAGTCTGGCCCAACGCCGATTCGAGGCGATGCACGTGGGTGGAAACCGCAGACTGAGCCACATGGAGCTGATCAGCGGCGCGCGTCAGGTTGCCAAGCCGTCCAACCCACCAGAAATGGTAAAGGTGGTGGTAGTTAAGCCTGTTCAATCTAAAAAACAGATCGTTTGGTTCCATAGTTTCTATTTTTAATATGTTTTTAACCAGCTGACAATCCCGGCAAACAGAGTTGACCCAAGAGGTGCTGTCCTATGCCGTGGTTTTTTGACCTGAACGGTTACCTTCCGGCCCTGCTTCCCTTGGCCTGGCTGAGTGCTGCCTTCATTCCATGCCTTCCGAAGCTGCATCGCCAGCATTGGCTCCTCACCCAGGTATTCGCTTCCGCTGCCGTCGTATTAGCTTTTGCGATATTGGCCACAACACTCCACTCAGCAACGCCCACCCACCATTTTCCGCTGCTCGCTGCAGACTCATTGAGCGCGGTGATGGTCCTGATGACGTCCCTTGTGGGCTGGTCCATCCTGCGCTTCTCCAGAAACTACATTGATGGCGAGCCCGGGAGACTGCGTTTTACGCTTTGGTTCTCACTCACGCTGACAAGCGTCACTGTTCTGGTCCTTGCCAGTCACCTTGCCGTGCTTGCACTTGCCTGGCTGGCCACCAGCCTCAGCCTTCACCGGCTGCTGGTGTTCTACCCTGATCGCGCCAAGGCGCTGCTTGCGGCCCACAAGAAGTTCCTGGTCAGCAGGCTGGCGGACATCATGCTCGTCACCGGTTTTGTCCTGATCGCTCAGGGGCTTGGCAGTGCCGATATCGCAATGATCAATGAACGGCTTCAGGCAGGAGCAGGCAACGGGGCCCTGGGTCTGGAAGTGGCGGCCGTGCTGATTGTTCTGGCGGCAGCGCTCAAGTCCGCCCAGCTGCCCTTCCACGGCTGGCTCATCCAGGTGATGGAGGCACCCACGCCGGTTTCCGCGCTCCTCCACGCCGGGGTCGTCAATATGGGCGGCTACCTGCTGATCCGCCTCTCCCCGCTGCTCGAGGCCACGCAGTTCGCGGTCTGGCTGCTCCTTGCCATCGCACTGGCCACGGTGGCCATCGCATCCCTGGTCATGATGACCCGCATCAGCATCAAGGTGATGCTCGCCTGGTCCACCACGGCACAGATGGGGTTCATGCTCCTTGAGTGCGCGCTGGGCCTGTATCATCTTGCGCTGGTTCATCTCGTTGCACACTCGTTCTACAAGGCCCACACCTTCCTCAGCTCGGGACAGGCGCCCATGCAGTCGCTGATCAGGCGCGGCAGCAATGAGGTGGGCCGCCCGCGACCGGCAATCTGGGTTCTCGCGCTTTCAGCCGGCCTCGGCATCTTCATGCTGGGTCATTACGTGTTCGGGAAGCCCATCACCTTGGCAACACTTCTGACCGGCGCCGTGCTGGTAACAGCGGTTGCCTCACTGCTGGCGGAACTCGGCGGGGCGCTGGGTCACGCTGGTTGGCGTAAGGCACTCGCGGCATCATTCGCCATCACCGGCGCCTACCTGCTGGCGGAACAGATTTTCGGGGGGGTCGTGCCAGCCTCGGCAATGCCGCCCGCGCCATCGGCCTTTCTGTTGGCAGCAGGCGTCCTCGCACTTCTTCTGGTGGCGCGGGCGCACATCATGCACCGCCCTGAGGCGCGGCTTTGGCAGCGCGTGCGTCCCCTGCTGTTCAACGGCCTGTACCTGGATGAAGCGTTCACGCGGATCACCTTCACTCTCTGGCCTCCCAAGCCGCGCGCCCGCCGTGAGCAACCGGAACCCGCCCCCATCTACCCGGATGAAGGAGTCTCATCATGACCCTCAACCAAGCCTGCCTCAATCAGTATGCGGAATCCTCCAATCCCGGGGAGGTTCATGACCTCGTCGAGAGAGTTGGCGGACTGATCACACCCTCGTGGCCGCTGGATCAGTTCATAACGGTCAACCCGTTCTGGCATATGACGGATCAGCCCATTGAGTCCGTTGCCGCGAAACTGGCGACGCGTCAGGGGGCCAGGTTGCTGATGCCACGCCCCTATTATCGCCGCCTGTGGGAAACAGGCCACATCAGCGAAGACCACCTGCAAAGGGCAGCCACTGAATACGGAAGCTGTTTTAACACCAGAACACTGGTCCAGGCGGTGCAGAAGGACATAAAGCCGTCCACCATGCACTCCTTCTCGATGGTACTGGACCGTTATGGTCCAAGCAGCGAGAACGAGTTCTGGCATGAGATGATCGTGCACCAGATCAGCCAGTTCTGCGGCGCCTGGTTTGACCAGGGACAGGCGCAGTGGCCAATCGGCGATCGCGGCGGCCTCTACGAGGAATGGCTGGCCCAGGTCGTGCATGAGCGGGGCATTGCCATTGTCTCGGGACTGCCCCGACTGCACAGGGCCTTTGCATCACTGCCCGACCAGCCGGAAGAACTCATCGCCCTGGCACTGGCCGAGCAGGCCATTCCCCACGCCTCGGCAGAAGCCTACCTCCACCACCTGTTGCTGACCATCCATGGCTGGGCCAGCCATTGCGCATGGCACAGCTGGCAGCGTGATCTTGGCCTGGATGGCAGCGACGACTGCCTGCGCGATCTGCTCGCCATCCGTCTTGCCTGGGAACTGGTTCTCTACCGCCTCCACAAGGGCCTGACGCTGGAGCAGGAATGGCTCGAGGAAAAGGAGCGCTGGCCCCTTCTGGACGACCATAACCGGGCGGCACAACGACCGGACTGGATCTGGCAACGGGCCAGCGAGCTGGCCTACCAGCAGCCGCTTGCACGCTTCCTGCCCGCGTGGGGTTGCCATCACCAGGAAGAGCCAACCAGGTCCTTCGAGCGCATCGAGGCCGTGTTCTGCATCGACGTGCGCTCGGAGGTACTGCGCCGTCACCTGGAAGCGGTCTCGCCATCCATCCGCACCCATGGGTTTGCCGGCTTCTTTGGCGTCCCTGCCACCCGTGCCGTCCCCGGTCTCGCGCATGAGCAGGGCCACCTGCCCGGGCTCCTCGCGCCACAGGTGCGCATGCAGCATCCTGACGTGTCCGGAGAGGCCGCCAGCGAAAACCGCCTGGAACTGACCAGATCAGCGCACTGGCAATCCTTCAGCCTGGCCCCGCCCGCCATCTTCGGCTACGTGGAATCGCTGGGATGGCTCTACGGCCTCAAGCTGCTTGCCGGTACCCCCGGCATCAGCCACCCCCCCGCTGCCCTGAACAGTTTCCACGGGCACGGGGAGCCGTTCGGGAAACCGGAGCTCCATGCACTCGAGACGGGCAAAGCCCTGGATGTCGAATCCAAGGCGCAGATCGCGTTCAATGCGCTCACTGGCATGGGCATGACCAGGACTGACGCTGGCGTGGTCCTGCTCGTGGGTCACAAGAGCCCGACCACCAATAATCCTCACGCAACCTCGCTGCATTGCGGTGCCTGCTGCGGCCAGAGCGGATCATCCAACGCCCGGGCCCTGGCCGGACTGCTCAACGACCCGAACGTGCGCAACCAGCTTGAGGCGCTGGGCTGCGATATCGCCGCACACACCCTGTTCCTGCCGGCGGTTCACGATACGGTTACCGATGAGGTCACGCTCCTTGATACCGGCCAGATCCCCGCCTCCCATCACATGGTGGTGACGCGTCTCGAATCCACGCTGGCAGAGGCGGGTCAGCGAACCCGGGATGAACGCGCGGAACGCTTCGGTCTCTCCCCGCACCGGGGCGGGCGGCTTCTCAATGCCCTGGGTCGCCGCCGAAAGGACTGGTCACAGGTCCGCCCCGAATGGGGGCTGGCGGGCAACGCGAGCCTGATCGTGGCGCCACGGGAGCGCTCCGGCCACCTGAAACTCGCGGGGCGTACCTTCCTGCATGACTACGACTGGCACCAGGACTCGAACGCGCAGGTACTGGAGCTGATCATGACCGCGCCGATGGTCGTGAGCCACTGGATCAACTTCCAGTACTACGCCTCCACCGTCGACAACCGGCATTACGGCGCCGGCAACAAGGTGCTGCACAACGTCGTGGGCGGCCATATCGGCGTATTCGAGGGCAACGGCGGCGACCTGCGCACCGGGCTGCCGCTGCAGTCGCTACACGACGGATCCGCCTGGGTGCACCAGCCACTGAGGCTCTCGGTGTTCATTGAGGCACCTGCCGGTGCGATCGATCAGGTTATCGACAGAAATCCATCGGTCCGGAACCTGTTTGAGAATGGCTGGCTTCACCTTTTCCGCATTGATGGCGGAGATCAGGTCATCGAACGGCGGACACGGGAATCAGGATGGCATGCCTTTTCTGGAGAGGCTCATCAATAAATCGAATATCTCGAACTATAAAAATTATTTTTTCGATTTTTTCGAAATCAATAACTCATTAAGGTCTGGATTCCGAATCCGGTAGGCCCATGACGAAACAGCACACGGCAGGAGAAAGCTGTAATCGTGGAAAAGATCACCAACCACCTCCGAGAGCTGGAAGCTGAGGCGATTCATGTTATCCGGGAGGTGGTCGCCTGCTTTGAGAATCCCTGTATCTTCTTCTCACCTCAAGGAAATGCTGGCGGCGAAGACCACCGAGCGCGAGGGGCGTCTGCTCGACAGGGATCAGACCGGGTCCATGGAGAAAAAGAAGCGCGAAGGCTACTTCTGACCGGAGCCCAGCTAATGGAGACTATGACATGACGATCAAAAAGGTGCTCATTGCCAACCGGGGCGAGATTGCCGTCCGGATTGCCCGCGCCTGCCAGGAGCTGGGCATCACGGCGGTCGCCATCTACTCGGAAGCGGACCGCTATTCGCTGCATGTCAAAAAGGCCGATGAGGCCCACTGCATCAGTCAGGATCCGCTCTCCGGGTACCTCAATCCCCATCAGGTGGTGAACATGGCCGTGGAGACAGGGTGCGATGCCCTGCACCCCGGCTACGGATTCCTGTCCGAGAACGAGACCCTTGCTGCCGTCTGCCGGGATCGTGGGGTCCAGTTCATCGGCCCGGCCTCGGAAGTCATCCACGGCATGGGTGATAAGACCGAGGCGCGTAACACGGCCATCCGCGCCGGCGTTCCGGTAACACCGGGCTCCGAGGGCAACCTGGAGGACGTGGAAGACGCGGTTGCCCAGGCCGGGCGCATCGGCTACCCGGTCATGCTCAAGGCCACCTCCGGCGGGGGTGGCCGTGGTATCCGCCGCTGTGACAGCGAGAAGGAACTGCGCCAGAACTACGAGCGGGTCATTTCCGAGGCCACCAAGGCCTTTGGCAGTGCCGAGGTCTTCCTCGAGAAGTGCATCGTCAACCCGCGCCACATCGAGGTCCAGGTCCTGGTCGACCGCCAGGGCAACGCCATCCACCTCTACGAGCGTGACTGCTCCGTGCAGCGGCGCAACCAGAAGCTGATCGAGCTGGCACCATCGCCACAGCTGACCGAGCAGCAGCGCGAGTACCTTGGCGATCTGGCCGTACGGGTGGCGAAGGGCTGTGGCTACGAGAACGCCGGTACCGTGGAATTCCTGCTGGACGACAGTGGTGAGTTCTACTTCATGGAGATGAACACCCGGGTGCAGGTGGAGCACACCATCACCGAGGAAATCACCGGCGTGGACATCGTGAAGACCCAGATCCGCATCGCCGCGGGCGACCCCCTGCCGTACAGCCAGTCCGACATCAGCTACCGGGGCTTCGCCGCCCAGTTCCGGATCAACGCCGAGGACCCGCAGAACGGCTTCCTGCCGAGCTTCGGGCGCATCAGCCGCTACTACTCGGCCGGTGGCCCGGGGGTGCGAACGGACGCGGCCATGTATACCGGCTACGAGATCCCGCCGCACTACGACTCCATGTGCGCCAAGCTCATTGTCTGGGCCCTCAGCTGGGAGGAGCTGCTGGAACGCAGCCGGCGTGCCCTGAACGACATGGGCATCTACGGGGTCACCACCACCATCCCCTACTACCAGCAGATCCTCCAGAACCCGGAGTTCCGCGCGGGCGGGTTCAACACCAGCTTCGTTGAGAACCATCCGGAACTGCTCGAATACAGCACCAAGTCCAGGCCCGAATCCGTCGCCACCGCCATCGCCGCGGCCATTGCCGCCCAGGCTGGCCTGTGAGCCCCGAATCAGGAGAAACATCATGAGCCAACGCAAGATCCACATCACCGACGTCATCCTGCGCGACGCCCACCAGTCCCTGATCGCCACGCGCCTGCGGACCGAGGACATGCTCCCTGCCTGCGAGTGGCTGGACCAGGCCGGCTACTGGTCCCTGGAATGCTGGGGCGGCGCCACCTTTGACGCCTGTGTCCGCTTCCTCAAGGAAGACCCCTGGGAGCGGCTGCGCCAGCTGAAAAAGGCGCTGCCCAATACCCGGCTGCAGATGCTGCTGCGCGGGCAGAACCTGCTGGGCTACCGCCATTACGCGGACGACGTGGTCGAGGCATTCGTGCAGAAGGCGGCGGACAACGGCATCGACGTCTTCCGTATCTTTGACGCGCTCAACGACGTGCGCAACCTGCAAACCAGCATCCGCGCCGTGAAGAAAACCGGTAAGCACGCCCAGGGCACCCTCTGCTACACGGTCAGCCCGGTCCATGGCACCGAGGCGTTCCTGGAGCAGGCCAAGACCATGGTGGACCTGGGCGTGGACAGCATCGCCATCAAGGACATGGCGGGCCTGCTCACACCCGCCGCCACGTCCGAGCTGGTCAGCGGCCTGAAGCAGCGCTTCGACGTGCCGGTCTTCCTGCACTCCCACTACACCTCGGGCATGGCCAGCATGTGCCAGTGGGCCGCCGTGGAGGCGGGCGTGGACCACCTGGATACCGCCATTTCCTCATTCGCCGGCGGCACCAGCCATCCGCCCACCGAGTCCGTAGTGGCCGCACTCCATGACGCCGGCTACGAAACCGGGCTGGACCTGGAGAAGCTGGACAGCATCGCCCGCCACTTCCGGGAGGTTCGGAAGAAGTACCACCAGTTCGAAAGCGAGTACAACGGCGTGGACACCACTGTCCTGCTCTCCCAGGTCCCGGGTGGCATGATGTCCAACCTTGCCAACCAGCTGAAGGAACAGGGCGCGCTGGACCGCATCCAGGACGTGTTCCGCGAGATCCCGAAGGTCCGGGAGGAGCTGGGCTATCCCCCTCTGGTCACACCGACCTCCCAGATTGTGGGGACCCAGGCGGTGATCAACGTCCTCTCGGACAGCCGTTACGGCACCATCACCAACGAGGTGAAAAAGTACCTCCAGGGCTGGTACGGCAAGGCACCGGGCGACGTGGATCAGAATCTGCAGCAGCGTGCCGTGGGCAAGGAGGAGCCGGTCGAGGAACGCCCGGCCAACCTGCTGGCCAACGAGTTCCACAAACTGAAGGATGAGGTCTCCGACGTCGCCGAATCCGAGGAGGACGTGCTCACCTACGCCATGTTCCCGGATCAGGCACGGACCTTCCTGGAACAGCGCCGCGACGGCACTCTCCAGCCGGAAGTCCTGGAGCCGGCACCCTCGGAGAACGCCTCCGGCCACGTCCCCACCGAGTTCCGCATCCAGGTCCATGGCGAGACCTACGACATCCAGGTGACCGGGGTAAGCCCCGGTGGCGATGACCGGCGTCGGTTCTACATGACCGTCGATGGTGTCCCCGAAGAGATCGAACTGGAAGCCGTCGGTGAGTCCGCCCCGGGCGGTGGTCAGCGGGCCCAAGCCACCAGGGAGGGCCACGTGACCACCAGCATGCCCGGCAACATCGTGGATGTGGTGGTCAGGGAGGGCGACAGCGTCGCCGCCGGCGACCCGGTGCTGATCATCGAGGCCATGAAGATGGAAACCGAGGTGAAGGCGCCGGTAGCCGGCTCCGTCACGGCCGTGCACATCACTAAGGGCGACCGGGTCACCCCCGGTGAGGTACTGGTCGAGATCGAATAGTCTCGTCCGCACCCGGGGCCTCTGGTATCCTTCGGCCGAATACGGACGATACCGAGGCCCCAATGCCATCCCTTCCCATGATTCTTGAGCCGGATACCCTGCATCAGCACCTCCATGATGAGAACCTGCTGCTGGTGGATCTTTCCGGCCCGGAGCATTACACGGAAGCCCATATCCCGGGTGCCATCCACGTTCACCCCCGCGAGACCCGGGGCGCTGCCTCACCCGTACCGGGTCTTTTGCCGGAAAAGGCGGAGCTCGAACAGCTGCTTGGGCGGATCGGTCTCAAACCGGAGCACCACGTGGTTGCCTACGATGATGAGGGTGGCGGCTGGGCCGGGCGCTTCATCTGGCTGCTGGAGTCCGTGGGCCACCGCAACTGGAGCCTTCTCAACGGCGGGCGCATCGCCTGGATCCGCGAAGGCTACCCAACCAGCACCGAGGTGTCAGAGGCCACCGAATCCTCGCGTCCGGCCCTCACCCTGGACCCCTCGACAACAGCGGATCTCGAAGAAGTGCTCGAGGCCGTCAGAGCCGGCAACACCGCCATCTGGGATGCACGCGCCCCCGCGGAATACCGTGGCGAGCGCCAGTCCGCGGCCCGCTCCGGTCACATACCCGGCGCGGTCAACCTGGAATGGACCGAGATCATGGACCCGGAGCGCAACTACCGCCTGCTGCCGGAAGACCGGCTCCGGGAAACCCTGACCTCGCTCGGTATTGAACCCTCGAAACCCGTCATCACCCACTGCCAGAGCCATCACCGCTCCGGGCTCACCTACGTCGCCGCCCGTGCCCTGGGATACCACGACGTGCGCGCCTACGCCGGCTCCTGGGCGGAATGGGGCAACCGCACGGAGACCCCCGTCGAATGATGCATTCCCTGCTCGACAGCGGCTTCATCGCCGCCCAGCACCTGGCCCCCCAGCACGGCCTGTCACGCCTGGCCGGGCGCGTGGCGGACTCCCGGCATCCCGCCCTGCGCCGGCGCCTGATCAATGGCTTCATCCGCCGCTATGGTGTGGACATGAACGAGGCAGCGGACCCGGATCCGGAGGCCTACGCCAGCTTCAATGACTTTTTCACCCGGCCTCTGCGCGATGACGCCCGCCCCATCGAAGGCGACGAGCGCACGCTGGTCTGCCCGGCAGACGGGGCCATCAGCCAGAGCGGCACCATCAGCCGTGGGCGCCTGTTCCAGGCCAAGGGCCAGAGCTTTTCCGCGGCGGAGCTGACCGCCCGGCCCGAACCCGAACTGGCTGCCTTCGAGCAGGGCCGGTTTGCCACCATCTACCTGTCTCCGAAGGACTATCACCGGGTGCATATGCCTGTGACCGGCACCCTTGAGGCAACCACTACCATCCCAGGTCGTCTGTTCTCGGTGAACCCGGCCACCACCCGTAATGTGCCGAGGCTCTTTGCGCGCAACGAGCGGCTGGTCGCCTGGTTCCGTACCGAATACGGGCCCATGGCGGTGGTGATGGTTGGTGCCATGATCGTGGCAGGCATCGAAACGGTCTGGGGAGGCCGGGTTGCGCCCGGGGCGCGAAGCATCCGCCATGCCGCACACGATGGACCTCACCTGGCACGCGGCGCCGAGATGGGCCGGTTCTATCTGGGCAGCACGGTCATACTGATGCTGCCCAGGGGCGCCTTTGAGCCGACGGGTGAACTGAACCCAGAGCAGAGCGTTCGAATGGGCGAGTCGTTGTTCCGCGCCAGCTGACCCCCGGCCTCAGAGGCGTTCCCGGGAAAAGGCCATCACCTCATCCAGGGAACCGGCTCCAGTCCGATGCATGAGCAGGCGGTCCACCCCCATGGCCATACCGCTGCACGGAGGCAGACCTGCCTCCAGCGCCTCCAGAAACCTGACGTCCGGCTCTGGGATGGGCTGACCCGCCTCGCGGCGGCGCGCATTATCCGCCTCGAACCGCCGACGCTGCTCCGTGGCATCCAGAAGCTCCTCGTAGGCGTTGCCGATCTCGATCCCGTCCAGATAGAGCTCGAACCGGCGTGCTACCGGAACCCCGCCGACCTCGGTAACCGCTGCCAGTGCACACTGGTCGGAAGGATAATGCTGAACGATCACAGGGCCCTGCTCTGCCAGGGCCGGCTCCACACAGCCGCTCATCAGCAGATCCAGAGCCTCCCCCCGGTTCAGCTGCTCCCGGGGAATGCCGCTGACCGCTGAAGCCCGTTCCGCCAGCCGGGCGGGCTCGTCCCGCCATGGATCCACACCGGCATGCGCCTGCATCAGCTCCCGGTATTCCCCGACATGGGGGCGCGGACTCTCCAGCACCTCCTGCACCAGATCACCGACCTCCACCACGAGGGCCTCCAGGTCGAAACCGACCCGGTACCACTCCAGCAGCGTGAACTCCGGATTGTGGCGCCGGCCCTGCTCACCTGCGCGAAAGACCGGCCCGATCTGGTAGATGGAGCCGGATCCAGCGGCCAGCAGGCGTTTCATAAAGTATTCCGGGGAGGTCTGAAGCCAGGCTTCCAGACCATCAACAGTCACCGGCAGGCTCTCAATGGCGGGTTCGGTAACGGTATGGCGGCCCAGAACCGGCGTCTGGACCTCAAGCACCCCGCGTGTGTCGAAGAAATCCCGCAACGCCCGGAGCAGGTGGGCCCGGGCGCGCAGCATCGCGGGGGTGGCGCCCGGCTCCCAGCTCATCCGTTGCGGACGCGGGAGACGTACTCGTTCTTGCGGGTATCCACGCGGATGACTTCGCCGATTTCCATGAACAGCGGCACGTTCACCACGGCACCGGTGGACAGGGTCGCCGGCTTGGAGCCGCCCTGGGCGGTATCCCCCTTAACGCCCGGATCCGTGTCCACCACTTCCAGGTCCACGAAGGCCGGCGGTGTGACGTTCAGCGGGGCACCGTTGTACAGTGTGACGGTGTAGACGTCCTGTTCCTTGAGCCACTTGGCGGCATCACCCACGGCGCGCTCGTCCGCAGCGAACTGCTCAAAAGAACCGTCAGTCTTCATGAAGTGCCAGAACTCGCCGTCGCTGTAGACGTACTCCATGTCGAACTCAAGCACATCCGCCGCCTCCAGGGTCTCCCCGGACTTGAAGGTGCGTTCCCAGACCCGGTTCGTCATCAGGTTGCGCAGCTTCACGCGGCTGAACGCCTGGCCCTTTCCGGGTTTGACGAACTCATTTTCAACAATCACGCAGGGGTCGCCGTCGAGCATGACTTTCAGCCCGCCGCGGAATTCGTTGGTAGAATAGGTCGCCATCGATGCCTCGCTCGAATTGCCAGTAAACTTGGGATGCCAATGATACAGTCCGGTCACGCGCCTGTCGAAACCACAACCATCGCCAGCGACCGCCCCCGGTGGCAGAAGGAGCTGGGGCAGGCCGTTACCACGCCTGAAGCCCTGTGCCAGCGCCTGGCGCTACCGGAATCCATGCTAGCTGGCATGGCACCCGGTCACCGCCAGTTCCCGGTCCGGGCGCCGGAACCCTGGCTGCGGCGGATCGAGCCCGGCAATCCGGACGACCCGCTGCTGCGCCAGATCCTGCCCCTGCCCGAGGAAGGCGAGGACCAGCCCGGCTATGTGAGTGACCCGCTGGAAGAAGTCAGTGGCGACAGTGCCAGCGCCACCTCAGGGCTTGTACACAAGTACGCTTCCAGGGCCCTGCTCATGGTCACCGGTGCCTGCGCCATCAACTGCCGCTACTGTTTCCGGCGCCACTTCCCCTATGAGGAACACCAGCTGGGCGGCTCCGACTGGCAGGCTGCCCTGGACCGGATCGATGCCGACCCGGCGATCAACGAGGTGATCTTCAGCGGCGGCGACCCGCTCGCCAGCCCGGACCGGCTCCTGGCCCGGCTCGCTGCGGCGGTGGCCAGTATCGACCATGTGCGCCGCCTGCGCATCCACACCCGGCTTCCCGTGGTCATCCCCCAGCGGGTGAATACCGACCTGCTGGACTGGCTTGGTGGATCACCACTGCAGAAGGTGATCGTGGTGCACATCAACCACCCGGCGGAAATCGACGACGACGTCCATGCTGCGCTGAGGGCACTGGCCGGCGCCGGGGCCACGCTACTGAACCAGGCGGTTCTGCTGCGCCGGATCAACGATGATGCCGATACCCTGGAGCAGCTCAGCGAGCGCCTGTTCGAGTGCGGTGTTCTCCCCTATTATCTGCACGCGTTTGACCCCATCGCGGGCGCTGCACACTATGACCCCGGTGATGAAAGGGCTCGGGCACTGACCCGGACCCTGCTGGAACGGCTCCCCGGCTTTCTGGTACCGAAGCTGGTGCGGGAAGTCCCCGGCCAACCTGCCAAACAGCCCCTGAATCTTTAAAGTCGTTGTGAAATCAACGGCAAAAGCCTGTTGCGCTTGCTATTCTCCCGACCCTGGACTTGTATTGTAAGCGGACACCCAGAAACCAGCGGTAATGATCAATGGCGGGCAAAGCAGGAAAGCCGGATCTCGCGCTTCCGGAACAGAAGCTCAGCAGTCTATCCTTCTGTGAGGCGTCCCCACGCGCCTTCAGGGAATGGGTCGACGGGCTGCCGATCGCCAATGTGGGTGAGTCCGCACGCCAGCTCTACCATGCCGCCATTGAGCTCAACCAGCTCGACATCAGCCCGGCCCTGAGAATGAAGCTTCTGGGTCAGCTTCGCCCGCAGCTGAACTTCATCTGTGACCAGCTGTCCCAGCATTTTCTGGGGCGATCCATCGCTCTGACGGAAAAGCAGCGCAAAGTCGCCAACCTTGCTCAGGCCCTGCAGCGCCACCTGGCCACGGGCTACAAGATCGTCGTGAGCCAGCTCGCCAATACGCCCAATCCGGACAAACAGAAGATGGCCAATGCCCAGGCCTGCCATCGGGCGATCTCCAGCCTCGGCAGCACGCTTCTGCGGGCCAGCCAACTGTACGCGCCCAGCCCCGGCGGCACCTGGTACGAAGCCCACCAGATCTTCAGCTGGGCACTCGCACGCCAGATCACAGGCATTGCCATCGAGGATCCGGTCAACCAGCACCACCGCAGGACTACTGTTGAGGATGCCTACAAACGGCTGCTGCTGCTTGGCTGCTGCCGACCGAATCAGCTTCGCCAGAAGGAGCTGGCGGAAGTTTACAGCCTGTTCGAGTGCTGGACCGCCCATACCCGGATCCTCCAGCGCGGCATGAATGACGCGCTCTTTGTGATCAATCTCGGCCAGGATGCCCCCCCGACTTACCGCAACCTGCTCCGGACACCGCTGACCACGCAGCACATCGGCTTCGACAGCACCGAACTCGCGGAGGGCCTGGCCGCACTGGCGAACAACCGGAACGCCGCCCCACCGGCGGATGCCCCTGAACTGCCCGTGAAGGTCAGTGATGCACTGCTCATGCACCTGGGCCAGGCTCTGGGGGTCCTGACCCAGCGCTCCTACAGGCGTATCGAGAGCTCCGGCAGCCTGCAGGTCGCGGTCGGCATGACCTCCGTACACTATTTTTCCGCCGGCCAGGTGGCCTTCAACCGCTTCGTGGACAGCCAGGACACAGAGCCGTCGCAGAACGTCTTCCTGGGCGCGGCGCAGCGGCGCAATGATCCCTGGGCCAGCGCCTTCGACGCCGGACACCATGAATCCATGACCTCTCCGGATGCGCCGATCAACTTCCGGGGGTCGGGCGGCGATATGGCCGGTGACAGCGAGCATGCCTACCCGCTTTACGAAGTCAGCCTGGAGAACACCAGCCCTGGCGGCTACTGCATCAACTGGGATGCGGAGATGCCGTCCAGCCTTCAGACTGGCGAGATCCTGGGCGTGCGCGAAAATGTCGATCACCCCTGGAGCGTCGCCCTGATCCGGTGGATCCGCCAGGGCGGTCAGCGCAGTGCCCAGCTCGGTATTGAACTGCTGGGCCCTGGCGCGATGCCCTGCGCGCTGCGCCTCGACAACAAGAGCGGCAGTGGCAGTGAGTTCCTGCGGGGGCTGCTGCTGCCGGAACTGAGTGCCATCGGCCAGCCGGCAACCCTGCTGACGCCACGCATGCCCTTCCAGACCGGGCACCGCATCACGCTGCTGCGTGACGGCGAGCAGGAAACAGCCCAACTCAGCCGGCGTGTATCCGCCACCAGCAGCATCAGTCAGTTTGAGCTGCGATTCCGTGGCCCATCAGGCAAAGACCGATCCGGCACCAGTGACGACGATGACTTTGCTTCACTCTGGCAATCGCTGTAAAACTGTGGCCTGCAATCAATTCAGGGAGTTCGCGCGGCATCATGCCCCAGAAGACTGAAACCATCCACCTGCTTCTCCTTGACCCCTCCCAGAATGATGCGGAGCAGGTTGTCAGCCTGTTGCGCAACGCGGGGCGCGCAACACGGGCGCACCGGGTCACGTCGCCGGAAGATCTGCAGGACGCTCTTGGCAGCGGAACCTGGGATCTGATGCTTATCAGGGATGCGGAGCAGGAACCCTCGCCAGAGGACGCCCTAGACCAGATCCGGCGCCAGGATAAGGATCTGCCCGCCATCCTGATGACCACCGGCGAGGACGGCGAACGCCGCAGCGCCGTTATGGAACGCGGCGCCCAGGACGCCGTCCCCTTCGACAACAGCACCCTGCTGCGCCAGGTCATCGACCGGGAGCTGGCCAACCTCGGTGAACGGCGGCAGCGGCGCTCTCTCTCCGGACACCTGCGGGATGCGGAGCAGCGTTGCCACCTGCTGCTGGAAAGCTCCAAGGACGCCATTGCCTATATCAATGACGGCCTGCACGTCTACGCCAACCAGTCCTACCTGGAACTGCTGGGCTATGAGGACCCGGACGACCTTCTGGCCCTGCCGGTTCTGGACACCCTTGACAGCGGCAGCCAACAGCACTTCAAGGAGGCCATGAAGCAGTTCCGCGAAGGGGAGGAACCGCAGGAACCGCTCACCGTCACCATTGAGCGCCCGGACGGCGAAACCATCGAGGTCACGGCCGAACTCTCCGCCGCCACCTATGACGGTGAGCCCTGCATCCAGATCGTGGCCCGCCCCGTCCAGGACAGTGCGGAGCTGGCGGAGAAGCTGCGGGAGATCAGCAGCAAGGACGTACTCACCGGGCTCTATAACCGGCATCACCTGATGGATACGCTGTCCCAGACCATTGCCCGGGTGCAGAAAGACGGCTCGGATGCGGCACTGGCCTACATCGCCCTGGATGAGTTCGTGCACAAGAAAACCCAGATCGGCATTTCCGGAGCGGATCTGGTGATCGGTGACATGGCCGGGCTGATCGCTGCCTGTGCCCGGGAAGACCAGGTAGTGGCACGACTCAGTGACGACGCCTTCTGCATCCTCGGCCCCCAGGACACGGTTGAGAGCATGAAGGAGGTTGCCGAGACGCTGCGCAAACGCGTTGAGGACCACCTGTTCGACGTTTCAGGCCGAACCCTGCAGCTGACGGTCAGCATCGGTATTGCCGCGATCACCGAGAACGCCCCGCAGGCGGAGGATCTGGTGGGGCGTGCCCACACCGCCGCCGACGAGGTGCGCCAGCAGGAAGGCCATGAGGCGGGTAACGGCATCAACGTCCACGAACCGCAGCTGCAGTCCCAGGGCAGTGCGGATGGCACTGCCGACGCCATCCAGCAGGCACTGGACAACGACCAGTTCCGGCTGCTGTTCCAGCCGATCATCAACCTGCGCGGCGAGGGCGAGGAGCACTACGAAGCCTTTGTGCGGATGCTGGATGAGCATGGCAAAGAGGTCTCGCCCTACGATTTCCTGCCCCCGGGCGGGCCCGTGAACACGGCGGCCAAGATCGACCGCTGGGTGGTCCTGCAGACCATCAAACAGCTGGCCAGTCACCGCTCCAAGGGGCACGAGACCCGGCTGTTCCTGAACGTAACCGCGGAGACCGTCCAGGACCAGACCTTCCCGTCATGGCTGGGCGTGGCCCTGAAGGCGGCAAGGCTGCCCGGGGACTCGCTGATCTTCCAGATCGCGGAGCGCGATGCCACCACCTACCTCAAGCAGGCACGCGATTTCTGCGGCGCGCTGCGTGAACTGCACTGCTCCCTGTCCATCACCCACTTCGGGGGCGCGCTGAATCCGTTCAACACCCTCAAGCATCTGGACGTGGACTACGTGAAACTGGACGGCTCCTACACCGACGAAATCCAGAAAAACGAGGAATCACGCCAGACGGTGAAGGAAATGATCCAGACCCTGCACCAGCAGGGCCGTCTAACAGTCATGCCGCTGGTCGAAAGTGCCTCGGTGCTGGCTACCATCTGGCAGGCGGGCGTCAACTACATCCAGGGTTACTACCTGCAGGCGCCAACGCCGGACATGGACTACGACTTCGGCGAGGGGGACTGAGAAGCGCGAAAGGCGCTTCTACTGATCCCGGTTCATGGCCACCAGGTCCGGCGCCCTGTCCGATTCCCGGTATCCCAGCAGGTACAGAATCGCGTCCAGCCCCAGGGTGGAAATGGAATGGCGGGCGGACTCCTTAACCAGCGGCTTGGCCCGGAAGGCTACGCCCAGTCCGGCCTTGCTGAGCATGGGCAGGTCGTTGGCGCCATCGCCCACGGCAATCACCTGCTCCAGGCGGATGCGTTCCTCATCCGCGATCTGCTCCAGAAGTTCGGCCTTGCGCTGACCGTCCACAATCCGGCCGGCCACCTCGCCGGTTACACGACCATTCTCGATCTCCAGATCATTGGCGTAGACATAGTCGATGTTGAGCCGCTGCTGCAGATGCCGCGCGAAGTAGGTGAAGCCGCCGGAGAGGATCGCGGTGCGGTAGCCCAGGTTACGCAGAGTGGTGATCAGCCGCTCGGCGCCCTCGGTCAGCTTCAGCCGCTCCGCCACACGCTCGAGCACGGATTCCTCCATTCCCTCCAGAAGCGCCACCCGCTCCCGGAAGCTCTGGCTGAAGTCCAGCTCCCCCTTCATGGCCCTTTCGGTGATTTCGGCCACCTTGTGGCCCACGCCCGCCTCGGCGGCCAGCTCGTCGATCACCTCTGCCTCGATCAGGGTCGAATCCATGTCAAACACCACAAGCCGGCGGTTGCGGCGGTAGATGGAGTCCTCCTGGAAGGCGATGTCCACGTTGAGATCCGTGGCAATATGCAGGAAATCCGAGCGCAGCGCCTCCAGGTCCTGGGGCGTGCCGCGCACGGAGAATTCCACACAGGCGATACGGTCACTGCGCTCCAGGCTGGTGCGCCCGGAAAGGCGGGCGATGTTGTCGATATTAAGCCCGTGCTGTGCGGTAATACTGGAGACCCGCGCAATCTGGTCCGCGGTGATGTCCCGCGCCATCAGGGTGACCACATAGCGGCCGCGGCCCTTGCCCTGAACCCATTCGCCGTAGGCCTCCTCGGTGATGGGCTCGAAGCGCACCTGCAGGTCCAGCTCATGGATACGGAACAGCAGCTCCTTGAACACCTGGGGGGCGTTGTTCTCCTCGGGAATCTCCGCAAGGATGCCCCAGGTCAGGTGGTCGTGGATCACCGCCTGGCCGATGTCCAGGATGCGCACATCAAAGCGCGCCATAATACCGGTGATCTCGGAGGTAAGGCCGGGCTTGTCGCGCCCGGAGACATTGATCAGTACCAGTTCACTCATCCGCTGAAGACGCCTCCCCGGCGTTGTCGTGTTCAATCACTTCCATACGGTCAACCCGCTGGAGCCCGCGCGGCAGCTTGTGGCCACGCCGGCCCCGCTCGCCCCGGTAGTGCTCGAGGTCACTGAAGCGCAGCGTCAGGTGGCGCTTGCCGGCGTGCAGCACCAGCTGGTCCCGCTCCGAGAAGGTGGTGACCGCCACCATGGATTCCTCACCGCTTTTCACGCGCGCAGGCGGAATTCCGAGCATCTTGTTGCCCTTGCCCTTGGCCAGTTCCGGCAGCTCACTGAGCGGGAAGACCAGCAGGCGGCCCTCGCTGGACACCGCCGCCAGCCAGACGCTGTCGCCCTCGCGCACCCGCTGAGGGGGCAGTATCCCGGCGCCCTGGGGCACGTTGAGAACGGCCTTGCCGTTACGGTTGCGGCTGACCAGTGACGACAGCGGCGTCACAAACCCGTAACCGGCGGTGGTACTGAGCAGAACCCGCCCCTCACTAGCCATCATGAGGCCGGCAAAACCGGCGCCGGTGGGCGGATTGATGCGGGTGGTCAGCGGCTCGCCCTGGCCCCGCGCCGAGGGCAGCGTATGGGTATTGAGGGCATAGCTGCGCCCCGTGGTGTCAAGCACCAGCGCCTGCTGGTTGTTGCGCCCGCGTGCCGCCAGGGCGAAGCGGTCCCCAGCCTTGTAGCTGAACCCGCTGGGGTCGACATCATGCCCCTTGGCCGCCCGTATCCAGCCTTTCTCGGAAAGCACCACGGTAACCGGATCCCCGGAGACCAGGTCCGTCTCGCTGAAGGCCTTGGCCTCGCCCTTGGCCTCGATGGGGCTGCGGCGGTCATCGCCGAAGGTTTCGGCGTCGGCCTCGAGTTCGGATTTGATCAGCTCGCGCATGCGGTCCTCGGAGCCCAGGGTGGCCTCGAGACTGTCGCGCTCCTGCTGCAGCTCGTCCTGTTCGCCCCGGATCTTCATCTCCTCGAGCTTGGCGAGATTGCGCAGCTTGAGTTCCAGAATGGCCTCGGCCTGCTCGTCCGAGAGCCCGAAGCGGTCCATCAGTACCGGCTTGGGCTTGTCCTCATCGCGGATGATCTGGATCACCTCATCAATATTGAGGTAGGCCACCAGCAGCCCCTCGAGGATATGCAGCCGGGCCGTCACCTTGCCCAGGCGGTGCTCGAGCCGGCGGCGTACTGTCTCATGGCGGTATTCCAGCCACTCGGAGAGCAGCCCACGGAGGTCGCGGACCATCGGACGGCCGTCCAGACCGATGACGTTGAGGTTCATCCGGTAGTTCTTTTCCAGATCCGTGCTGGCGAACAGGTGCTCCATGAGCCCATCGGTGTCCACACGGTTGGAACGCGGCGAGATCACCAGCCGCACCGGATTCTCGTGGTCGGACTCGTCGCGCAGGTCGGTCACCATGGGCAGCTTGCGCTGCTGCATCTGCTGCGCGATCTGCTCCATGATCCGGTTGCCGGAGACCTGGTGCGGCATGGCCGTGATCACGATGTCGCCCCCCTCCAGCTGCCAGCGGGCCCGCATGCGCAGGGTTCCGCGGCCGGTACGGTAGAGCTGGCGCAGATCCTCCCGTGAGGAGACGATGGCAGCACCCGCCGGAAAATCCGGGCCCTGGATATGGTCACAGAGGGCATCCACGTCCGCCCCGGGGTCGTCCAGGAGCCGGATGCAGGCAGAGGTCACTTCCCGCAGGTTGTGCGGCGGGATGTCCGTGGCCATGCCCACGGCGATGCCGGTGGTGCCGTTGAGCAGCACGTGCGGCACCCGGGCCGGCAGGGTCGCGGGCTCATTCAGGGTCCCGTCGAAGTTCGGCTGCCAGTCCACCGTGCCCTGCCCCAGCTCGCTGAGCAGCACCTCGGAGAACTTCGCCAGCCGTGCCTCGGTGTAGCGCATGGCGGCGAACGACTTGGGGTCGTCCTGGCTGCCCCAGTTGCCCTGGCCATCCACCAGCGGGTAGCGATACGAAAAGGGCTGGGCCATCAGCACCATGGCCTCGTAACAGGCGGAGTCGCCATGGGGATGGAACTTGCCCAGCACATCGCCCACGGTGCGCGCGGACTTCTTGTACTTGGCGGTCGCAGAGAGACCCAGCTCGGACATGGCGTAGACGATCCGACGCTGGACGGGCTTCAGGCCATCCCCGATGTGCGGCAGCGCGCGGTCGAGAATGACGTACATGGAATAGTCCAGGTACGCCTTCTCCGTATAATCACGCAGCGCGACGCGCTCATAGCCCTCGTCGGTGGTCTCGAATTCCGGCATAGGCCCTCTGTGCTCCGTCATGGGTGGGTGCCCCTTTCGGGCAAAGCGCCATTATAGGGAGGCTTGCGCTGGACTCCAAACCAACGGTAGTGGATTTCCCGAATAGTGGGCCGGGAGCGCCGGGGGCTACCGTGAATCCACCTTCAGCGACGATCCTGTTATCACGGTGGAACCGATACCCCTTATGGCATCGAGTCGAATACGCGCTGCGCGCCGGGCTGCGGCCCAGGGACTCATGGTGGGCTTTGTCACCTTCGTGCTGATCATTGTAGTGGAATACATGTGGGCTGGCGCTCTGGTGGATCTGCGCCTGTACGGACTCACCAGCCTCGGGGTGAGTGTGCTGGTGTTCCTGAACCTGTTCTGGACCCGACACCAGCGACGCCCAAACAATGAAGGCGCCACTGATGACCGGCTACGCCGCCGTCACTGACGTATGCCTTCCACGGAAAGCATCAGGGTCACTTCTTCCGCCTGCGGCCCCAGATCATAGTCGATCCCGTAGTTCTCCAGTGTCAGGGTCGTTGTACCCTCGAACCCCATCCGGTAATTGCCCCACGGATCCTCTCCGTGATTGATCAGCTCCATCTCCAGGTCGATCTCTCGGGTAACACCACGCAGGGTCAGGTCACCGGTTACGGTGGCGGTATCCTCATCTTCCATCTCGACGGACGTGCTCTTGAACGTAGCCTCCGGGTACTCGCTCACGTACAGGAAGTCCTCTTCCCGCAGGTGCTTATCCCGCTCCGAATGGTTGGAATCCACACTGCTGGTGTCGACGGTCACCTGAACCGAGGATTCTTCCGGATTATCCGCGTCGTACTCGAAGCTGCCATCAAAATCATTGAAACGCCCGTAGAGGGTACTGAAACCAAGATGGCTGATGCGGAACTGGATGAACTGGTGCTGGCCCTCCCGGTCAAAGGCATAGGTGCCACTGGGGTCCGCCGCCAGTGCCTGGCCGGTACCCAAAACGGCCATAGTTACAGCTGATGCGATGAAACTGCGGGTCAGGTTTGTACGGTGATTCATGGTGTTCTCCTTCTGTGTGTTGTCTACTGCCTGTCCGGGGAGCGTGACTGACGCAGCTTCATGCACAGCATCCGTCGCAGCGTGTCGTCACGATCCCAGAAGTGGTGTTTGAGAGCGGCCAGTCCGTGAAGGCCCGCGAGTATGATCAGGGTCCAGCCCAGCCAGCGGTGCCAGTCACCGGCCAGATCCTCCATGCCCTGCACATCGCCTGTGACAGCAGGCACGCTGAACCAGTCGAAGACGGCCACTTCGCGCCCATCAGCGGTGGAGATCAGATAGCCGCTGATCACCATGGCCAGCATCAGCCCATAAAGCAGCCAGTGCACGGCATGGGCGCTGAGATGCTCCACCCTGGTGTGTTCAGGCACCGGTGCGGGAGGGGGCGAAACGAACCGCCACAGCAGCCGCAGCACCAGAGCCGCTCCCAGCAGCAGGCCAACGCTGCGGTGCCAGTCCGGCAGCACGTTGCGCAACGGGTCCATGTATCCGAGATCGACCATGTAAAGGCCGACCCCGAAAAGCCCGATGACGGCAGCCGCCATCAGCCAGTGCAGGCCAACGCTGACAATCCCCCATCGGCTCCATGTGTTACGCCACTGCATTGCTCCCCCTCCTCAACTTTGGAGTTTTTCCAGCCTAGCCCCTGCCTGCGAGCGGTGAAACCGAAAAGTTCTGTCACTGACCTTCAGAAAATCTGACTGTCTCCATGGTGCTTTTAACGTTGTTTGATGACAGGGGATGTCATTACGTTGATGAAATTGGCACAATCCGCTATGCCTGTCAGGAGGAGGGCCGTAAAAACGGGACGTTGTTCATAGTGCAGTCAGGGCCATGCCACCACTCGACCAGAGCAGTTCAGTGAGCGATCTTGAGCGTGTCAGCACCCTGCTGTCTCCGGCAGCTGAGGACCATTGCTGGGTCGGGCGCTATGAAGGTCTGGTGTTGCGTACCGCACTCCAGCCTATATTCAGCATCTCCCACAAGCGCACTGTCGGCTATGAAGCACTGATCCGCGCTTTTGACAACGACTCGTCGCCGGTCCTGCCGCCCCACCTGTTCGATCTCGCCGAGGATCACCCTTCAAACCTGCTCCTGGACCGCCTGTGCCGCGCGTTGCATGTGCGCAATTTCCAGAACGTCTCAGACGAGATCAACTGGCTGTTTCTCAACGTCTCCCCCCAGTGCATGGCCAGCGGCATGCAGTCGGATGCCTTCTTCGGCAGACTCCTGCAGGATTCAGGCTTCCCCGCCCATCGGGTGGTCGTGGAGATTGTCGAAAAACCCAGCGACGACCCGGCCCTGCTGCGCCGCACGGTGGAATACTACCGTTCCCTGGGCTGCCTTACGGCCATTGATGATTTCGGTGCAGGGCACTCAAACTTCGAGCGCATCTGGAACCTGCGTCCGGATATCGTCAAACTGGACCGCCAGATGCTCGCCCGGGCGACTGAAGATAAGCGCACACGACAGATTCTCAAGGGCATTGTCTCACTGCTCCACGAGTCCGGCTGCCTGGTACTGATGGAAGGTGTCGAATCCCGCGACCAGGCCCTCATCGCCGTGGATGCGGGCGTGGATTTCGTCCAGGGTTTCTATTTCCACCGGCCAACAACCGAGCTGGGCAACGCCGTCCGGGGCGCCACAGACTTCGATACACTGCTCGAGGAATACAAGCAGGAGAAACAGCAGCAGTCCGACCCGACACAGACGATCACCAGCTTCTTCAGCCATCGCTTTGAACGGGTGATCAGCGCACTCCAGGCAGGACATGGCTTTGAACAGGCCTGTGAAACGCTGGTCAATCACCACACCGTATCGCGCTGCTACCTCATCGGTGATGACGGTGTCCAGGTCCACGACAGCCTGCTTTCACCGGAAAGCGCCCACCGTCTGGATCCGCGTTTCCGACCACTGGAAAATACCGTACAGGCGGACTGGTACCGACAGCACTACCTTCGCCGCGCCCTGCGCTATCCCGGCGAGCTCCAGATCACCCGGCCCTATCTTTCGGCAACCGGCGCACACATGTGCATAACCCTGTCACGCGCCTTCGTCCACGGGGACCGCACCCTGGTACTGTGCTGCGACATTCTTACCGGTGAGCAGCCTGGAGTCTGAGTTTTCCTGGCACCCACTCAACCAGTAACAGTGATTCCCCGTAAAGCGAACACGTGTTAGCTTTACTCCTCCACACATGCAGTCAAAGTGTGGGAACAGAGTATCAAGCAATCCGCACCAGAGTCTGTTACCGTAACAACTGTAATTCTCAGGAGATCGCCATGACAGTGGCCCAATTTGACAAAGCCGATCTGGAACGCTGCGGAAGAGGGGAACTCTTCGAAGGCGATATGCGGCTGCCGGTTGATCAGATGCTGATGCTGGACCGGATTCCCCACATCAGTGATGAAGGCGGTGAGTACGGCAAGGGCCAGTTGATCGCAGAGCTGGATATTGACCCCGAGCTCTGGTTCTTCGACTGCCACTTCAAGGGCGATCCCGTCATGCCGGGCTGCCTGGGCCTGGATGCGCTGTGGCAACTGACCGGTTTCTATCTGGCCTGGACAGGTGGCCAGGGCCGGGGTCGGGCTCTGGGCTGCGGAGAGGTGAAATTCACCGGTCAGGTGCTACCCTCAAACAAGCTGGTGCGCTACCAGCTCGACATCAAACGCATCGTCCGGCGTGGTGTTACCATGGGCATTGCCGACGGGGTCGTCTCAGTGGATGGGCGCCCCATCTACCACGCGAAGGACCTGCGCGTCGGGCTCTTCACATCCACGGAAAACTTCTGAGGCAGAGACTAGCAATGAGACGTGTCGTGATTACCGGGATGGGGGTCATCTCCAGCCTGGGCAACAACCAGCGGGAGGTCACCGACTCCCTGCGCCAGGTCCGTTCAGGCATTGAGTTCAGCGAGGACGCCCGGGATAACGGGCTCCGCAGCCATGTCTGGGGCGGCCTCCATATCGACCCTAAAGAGCACATCGACCGCAAGCTCTACCGGTTCATGTGCCCCGCCTCCGCCTATGCCTATATGGCGATGCAGGAGGCCGTGGAGCAGTCCGGCCTCACGGACAAAGAGATCAAGGCGGATACCACGGGGCTGATCATGGGCACCGGCGGTGCCTCGACCGTTGAACTGATGGACTCGATCGATACCCACCGCGAGAAGGGTATCCGGCGCGTTGGCCCCTACCGCGTACCGCGGACCATGGGCTCGGCGATCAACGCCAACCTGGCGACTGCCTACGGCATCCGGGGCGTCAACTACGGCATCACCTCCGCATGCGCCACCAGCGCCCACTGCATCGGCCACGCCGCCGACCTGATCGCACTGGGGCGCCAGGACGTGATGTTCGCCGGCGGCGGCGAAGACCTGCACTGGACCCTGACGCTGCTGTTCGACGCCATGGGCGCTCTGTCGACCAAGTACAACGACACACCCGAGAAGGCTTCCCGCACCTATGACGCGGACCGGGACGGTTTTGTCATCGCCGGCGGGGGCGGTGTGCTTGCGCTTGAGTCACTGGAACATGCCCAGGCACGCGGTGCTCCGATCCTGGGCGAACTGGTCGGCTTCGGGGCAACGTCCGACGGCGCTGATATGGTGGCGCCATCGGGTGAAGGCGCCGTCCGGTGCATGCAGCAATCACTGAAGGGCATCGATGAGCCGCTGAGCTACATCAACACCCATGGCACCAGCACACCCATGGGCGACGTCGTGGAGCTGCAGGCCATTCACAAGGTCACGGGCGATGCCATGCCCCCGACCAGTTCCACCAAGCCGCTGACCGGTCACTCGCTGGGTGCGGCCGGGGTGCACGAGGCCATCTACACCCTCATCATGCAGCGCGAAGGCTTCATCACGCCATCCGCCAACATCGAGAACCTTGATGAAGGCGCCGAGGGCTACCCCATACTGCGTGAACTGAAAGAGAATGTGGACCTGCCGCTGGTCATGAGCAACAGCTTTGGCTTCGGCGGCACCAACGCTACTCTGGTCTTCCGCCGCTTCGACGGCTGACCCGCAGGCAGCGGGCCGGGGTCATCCCACGACCTCGGCCTCGTTGCCGTGCTCTTCCAGCCAGGTGCGCCGGTCCGCGGCGCGCTTCTTGCCCAGCAGCATGTCCATCCGATCATCGGTACCATCATCCGGACTCAGTGAAAGCTGAACGAGACGCCGTGTGTCCGGTGCCATGGTGGTCTCACGCAGCTGCAGCGGGTTCATCTCGCCAAGCCCCTTGAAGCGTTGGGTCTGGATTTTCCCCTTGCGCTTTTCCGCCGCCAGGCGGTCGATGATGCCCTGCTTCTCGTGCTCGTCCAGGGCGTAGAAGGTCTCCTTGCCCAGATCGATGCGATACAGCGGCGGCATGGCCATGAAGATGTGCCCCGACTCCACAAGGGGCCGGAAGTGTTTGACGAAGAGGGCGCACAGCAGTGTCGCGATGTGCATGCCGTCCGAATCCGCATCCGCCAGGATGCAGACCCGGTTGTAGCGCAGGCCGGCCAGGTCCCCGGAGCCGGGATCCACGCCAATGGCCACGGCGATATCGTGCACTTCCTGGGAGCTGAAGATCTCTCCCGAATCCACCTCCCAGGTATTGAGGATCTTGCCCCGCAGCGGCATGACCGCCTGGTATTCACGGTCCCGCGCCTGCTTGGCGGAACCGCCCGCGGAGTCCCCCTCCACCAGGAACAGCTCCGACTGGGCCGGATCGGTACCGGTGCAATCCGCCAGCTTGCCAGGCAGTGCCGGACCGGAAGTAATCTTCTTGCGCTGGACCTTGCGTGAAGCCTTGAGGCGGCGCTGGGCATTGCCGATCACGAACTCGGCCAGCGCCTCGGCAATGTCCGTGTGCTGGTTCAGCCAGAGGCTGAAGGCGTCCTTGACCACGCCGGAGATGAAGCTGGCAGCCTCCCGGGAGGACAGACGCTCCTTGGTCTGGCCGGAGAACTGCGGCTCCTGCATCTTGAATGACAGCACATAGCTGCAGCGCTCCCAGATGTCATCCGGCGTGAGCTTCACCCCGCGCGGCAACAGGTTGTGCAGCTCACAGAACTCGCGCAGCGCTTCCAGAAGCCCTGTCCGCAGGCCGTTCACATGGGTGCCGCCCTGGGTGGTTGGAATCAGGTTCACATAGCTCTCGGCCACCACCTCCGTATCCTCGGGCAACCACTGCAGCGCCCAGCTGACCATCTCGGTGTTGCCGCTGATCTCGCCGGTGAACGGCTCCTGCGGCAGGCACTCCCGATCCGCCAGGGCGGTTTTCAGGTAGTCGGTCAGCCCGTCCTCGTAATACCACTCGTCCTTCTCGCCACTCTCTTCCTGCAGCAGAGTAACGGTCAGCCCCGGGCAGAGAACGGCCTTGGCACGCAGGTTGTGGCGCAGGCGGGGAATCGAGTATTTCGGGGTCTCAAAATAATCCGGATCCGGCAGGAAGCTCAGTGTGGTGCCCGTATTGCGCTTGCCCACAGTGTCGATGACGTTCAGGTCTTCGACCTTGTGACCGTGCTCGAAACGGATCCGGTGCAGCTTACCGTCGCGCCGGATCAGCACCTCCAGTTCCCTGGAAAGCCCGTTGACCACCGATACCCCTACCCCGTGCAGCCCGCCGGAGTACTGGTAATTGGCCTTATTGAACTTGCCGCCGGCATGCAGCCGGGTCATGATCAGCTCCACCCCCGGAATGCCCTCTTCCTGATGGGCATCAACCGGCATGCCACGACCATCATCGGTCACCGACAGGCGGCCGTCAGCGTGCAGAACCACATCAATCCGCTTCGCATGGCCACCCAGCGCCTCGTCCACACTGTTGTCGATGACCTCCTGGGCCAGATGGTTCGGGCGGGAGGTGTCGGTGTACATGCCCGGGCGCTTGCGCACCGGGTCCAACCCTTTCAGGACTTCAATGGAATCGGCGTTGTAATCACTGCGTTGGCTCATGGGCTCGGGTGTCCATCAACGGGAGTGAGGCGGCGACCCCTGGGGCCACCGGATTCAGTATGCTCGTAACAGTACCAGAGAAAGGGAGGTGATTCAGCGCCCGGCCGACGCTTCCAGGCTCAACGGAAAACCGTCAGAGTCCATCTCGACGTACAGGCTTGACCAGCCCTCATCGGGGATAGCGAGCGCAACGCAGGGTGTTGTGATGACCTGGGCCATCATGGCGTCACTATCCGGCCTGGTTGCCTCCAGCGACAGGGTCAGGACCTTCTCGACCGTTTGCGCCTGACGCAGCTCCGCGCCGTAACCCGGAGTAGGACGCTGCCCCAGATAGATCACCAGCACGTCCCGTCCGGCCTTGAGCGCCCCCTCACCAGCCGGCAGCAGACCATCCACATCGGGAAATTCCGACATTGACCGCGCCAGCGAGAGCCCGGGGCTCTGACGGTTGCAGTGATCCGCCTTCCCAACCACGTCGACACCGGAAAGCGACGCCATCTCCGCCTGCCCCGACTGGCATCCCACCAGTAACGGCACCAGCAGCCCGATTCCCAAAGTTCGAAGACTTATCATTGCCATAATCCCCTTACCGGCAACTCACTGATTATTGGTTCGACGGTAGCCGGGATCCGCCTGGGTATCAACCGGGCGGGTGAAGGCAGTTTCCAGTGTCACGCTCAGGTTCATGGTCCGGGTCACCTCAACCTCTCGCAGCCGCCCCTCTGACAGGTATTCCGCGCAAGCTTCACCCGGGCCGCAGAAGGCGCCGTCATTGTCCATATCCGTCCCGGCAATCAAATGATAGCGCCCGGGCTCGATGTCGGAAGTGTTGAACTCGAACTGATACCGCCCCTCGTTCGCTTCCACAAGCTTCTGTACGACTTCCACTCTGTCGTTGCTGTCATCAACCGGTATCAACTGGACAAAATGAGCGCCGGCATTCCGGTTCTCCTCCCCGCTCTCGAGCGTGGCGGTGACCGGGAGACTGAATGCCCGGTCCTCGCCATTGGCCGAATAGGTCACCTCCAACGTGTCACGGTATAGGGTGCCGGTATTCATGTTGTCGGTATTCAGCTCAACCCGGAAGCGGCGTTCACCCAGACGCACCACACTCAGCCAGTTCTCGGTGCTGGCAACGTCCGGTTTACTGAATGCCACCCCCGTATTTCCGATTTCACGCAATCGCAGTTCCGCTTCAGTGTTGTCGTCATCAAACTGGAACGCTTCACGCTGGGGCTCCAGGGCCGCATAGCCCGACCAGTCACTGGATGCTGCTGCCGAGGCATCGATCACACCGCTACCGGTCTCTATATCAAACGCATCGGTCCCGGTGGCCTTGGTTATCTGGCCTTCGCGGACCAGAGCCCGCGCCACTGCCGGCGAGAGATCATCGTCCCCCTGCCTCAGCATGGCCATCACACCACTGACATGGGGTGCGGCCATGGAGGTGCCCTGGAGATACCCAACGCCTCCGGGAACAGTGCTGAACACGGCTCCCTTACCATCACCACCACAGCCATTCGTCACGCCTCCGCCCGGCGCAACCAGATCCAGCCACACCCCGAAGTTGGAAAACTCGGAGCGCTCCCCCGTGCAATCCACGCTTCCAACCGCCAGGACCGTTGGGTAGGAAGCCGGGAAAAAGGGTCGGTCGTCCCCGGCATTTCCCGAGGCACCCACAACGATCACGCCCGCATCTTCTGCGTCGGCAATGGCGTCCGCCAGGCTCGGATTATTCGTCTGACTGCCGAGGCTGAGGTTGATGAGGTCCGCCCGCGGCTGACCGCCCTCGTTGAGGACCCAACGGATCCCCTCAATGACATCGGCAACACTGCCCTCATCACTGCCAAGCACGCGCACCGGCACCAGATCCACGGCATGGGCAACGCCGGTCACCTTCCCGTTGGTACCACTTGCATCCGCACCAAGCGTACCCGTCACATGCGTGCCGTGATCGCTGTCGCTCTCGTCCAGGGGCCTGTAGTCATCATCAACCGCGTCATAACAGCCCTGTTGCGCGCAATTGATATTGGGCGCCAGCTCCGGGTGCCAGTCCTCATCGCGACGACTCACACCGGTATCGAGCACAGCCGCCCGCACCCCGGAGCCATCACGCCTGTCCCATGCATTTTTATCCAGATTGATGAGATCGTAATGCCACCTCTGTTTCGGATAACCGGTCTGGGTGGTTGGCGATAGAGCCTTGACCCGATGGTTGGGCGTGGCCGATGCCACCCCGGGTGTTTCTTCCAGCTCCCGGATCCATTCCAGGGTGCGAACCACCGTCTCACTACGGGTGGCATCCGCCGGCATGAGAGCTTCACGCTCACGCGGCATGCGCACATGATGCTGGCCTCCGCCGAGAGCCCGCTGCTGCCCTGCCGACGCAACCGCAGTACCGGCCTGGGTCCGCATCTGACCGCTGCCGCTCCCGGGCTCCATGGTCACAATCGCTTCCCCAGGCAGGATATCCGAACCGGCCACCCCAAGCGTCTCACCCTGGCTGAGCGACGTGACCCGGACCACGTAACGCGCCGGGCCGCCACCGCTTGCCGTCAGGATCAGGTCATGCTCCCCACCCTGCTGCGCCTGGACCGACTTGGTGGTTTCCTGATTATCCGCTGACTCGCTGTCTACCCCACCTGCAACCGGCTCCAGCCTGAGCTGTGTCGAGGGAGGTGCCAGTGTGGCACCGGATGGATTGTAGGGCGCGGGGAAAATGTTGACGGTCACACGCTGCCCGTTCACAAGGCTGAGGCGCAGTTGATCGGTGTCATCCGCAGGGTAGCTGAAGTCATTCCCGTAGCTGCCTGCTCCCGAACTGACGTAGCCGCCTACCGTCACATTACCGGGATAGGGAGACCCCGAATTCTGAACACCGTTCAGCGGCACGTCCCGGGAGCTGTCCAACCCCTGCACCGTCAGGTCCAGCGCCGTATCCGCATCGGTGCGGGTCCCGGACGCGATCTCAATTGTGCCCCGGATCACTCCCGGACCATTTGCCCCCCCACCATCGCCACCACAGGCGGCAAGCACAAGCGTTGAAGCTCCGCTCACGATCAGTTGGGTCAGCCACCTGGGGTACACGGATCGGTCCTCACTATTCCCGGTTGCAGGTCATCTCCATCATCCATGAATACCTACGAAAAAGCGGCCCCGAAGGGCCGCTTTTGTACAAGCTTTCACAGTTTCAACCGTAGAACAGAAGAGGCACCAGGCCAACCAGCAGCAGCGTCGTGCCCATCACCATCAGTGGCAGGATCAGGCGCTGGAAACGCCGGTAAAGGTTGGGCGCCTCGGGTTCCGGGACCAGCGCCTCCTTAACGCCCACCACCTGTCGGGTAAGGAGGTGGTTGAGTGCAACCGGTGGCGTCAGGTACCCCAGCTCGAAGGCCACAATGGTCATGACCCAGAAATGCAGCGCGTCGACACCCAGACCAATGGCTGGCTGCGCAATGGTGGCGGAAACCAGCACCACGGCCGCGAACGGGTCCATGAACATGCCGATGATGGTCAGCATCACCATGAGCGCCAGCACCACCAGCAGGACCGACTCGGCTTCCGCCGGGAAGAGGCCGGCGATCACATGGGAGCGCTCCAGCACACCACCAACAGTCATGGACAGACCAATGAGCGTGAGCAGCGCGCCCACATGCACGGCGGACTCACCGGCACCGAGCGCGATCCGACGGGTGGTGCCCGCGATGCGGCTGCCCCCGCCATCGTAATCAAGCGCTACCAGGGCGATCATGATGATCGGCAGCATCATGGGCGCGGTGAACTCGTTGAACTTCATTCCCAACAGGAACCAGAACAGGAACACCATCACCGCAATCAGGATCACGTCCGGAATCAGCGGCTTGAGCGCCCGCAGCGACTGCTTCATGGCAAGCCGTGGGTTCTCGACCCGGGGCCGCCATTCTTTCTCGCTCCGGGTCACCGTCAGGGTGAAGATGGTGGCGGAGAGGATGAACACCCAGAAGCCCCAGCCAAAGAGTTCGCTCGTTGTGACTTCCTTGTTCAGCGCCGCCACCACCACGATCAACAGGCAGGGATTGAGGACCACGCCCAGGCTGCCGGACATGGCCGTCGTAGCCAGAGACAGCTGACGCCCGGCCCCGGCCCGCCGCAATTCATCATAGACAGTGCCGCCCACCGCAAGGATGAAGATGCCGGAGGCGCCGGTGAACGCGGTCGGGAAGGCCGTGGCGAAGATCACGAGTGAGGCCAGCGTCGCCGGCGGCAGCTGCCAGGGCTGAACAATGGCGAGGAGCCGGTCCGGGATATTGGTCTGTTTGAGCATCATGCCCACAAACACATAGAGACCAATGTTCACGAACAGCGACGCGTGCTTGGTCAGCTGGTTCAGGTAAACACCAAGACCGGCCGTATCCCACTCACCACCGCTGGAGAAGTACAGGTAGCCCATGACCCCCATCCAGCAGTAGAGCGGAATGGCCAGAGGCGATGAGATGGCCAGCTTACCCCGGGGCAGATCCGCCGGCATGCTGAACAGACGCACCAGGTTGATCGCCGCCAGGACGCTGAACATCGTCATCCAGGCCTTCTGGAGCATCTGGAGGCTTCCGGTGTCCGGCGTATCGACAAGATCGCCGAAGTAGTTGTAAAGGGAGTAGACCATCAGCAGGTTGACCACCAGCTGGCCGGCTTCCGCCAGCACCCAGTCCACCCGGCTGATCGGGGGGCGGATACTGATGTGATGGTTCGCGAACGCTGCGGTAGCCGCGCCGAAACCAAGCAGCATGATGAACAGGTAGGTGGAGAGGGACCGATTATCCGTCAACCATGCGGACATGCCCCGCTCAACCGTTTTGTAGGCCACCAGAACGGGCGTAATACGCTCCTGCATGGCCTCGTACTGTTCGTGCTGCTCCTCGCAGCGCTCAACGTTGCCCTTGATCGAACGCCGCAGCTGCTCCTCGCTGGGGCCACCACCACCCAGACCGAAGGGGTCGTCCTCCTTCGCCGACAGCTCTTCCTGAACCCTCTTATCGATGTCGACATCCGTCTCGCAGCTGGGGGCCTCGGCCCCCGGATCCAGCGAGTAATACCCCGGCCATATCTGCTCGCCCATGGACAGCATGCGGGCATGCATATTGCTGCCGAGCCCCATCAGGAGCAGGGCGACCAGCAGCAGGAGAACGATCGCGCCGTGCAGACGGCGCGCATGGCTGGGGGCGCGGGCGCTACCCCAGGAGGAGGACGGTTCCGACATGACTACCTCAATACGTCAGGAATCAGGAATGAGTGGTGTTACTCACGGTCCGGTGCTGTGCACTCGGAGGCACCCGGATTGATCCGGCAACGCACCTTGCGCAGCAGCGTCAGCATCTCGCCGTGATACACCTCCGGCACCTCATTACCGTCCCCGTCCACGCCGTCACGCAGCTCGATGCGGTTCTGCCGGAACATTTCCTGATAATCCGCGATGTCGGCATCCGGAATCTCCACCCAGGTATCGTCCGGGATGTCCTTTTCATATTCCTTGACGGACTTAAGCGCGGTGTTGAAGTGATCAAACGCCACCTCACGCGAGGTCTGGGCCTCCTCGTCCGTCAGCGCGTCATCACGCACCACGATCTGCATGGTCAGCTGGCCCAGCGGGTAATCAATCACGCCGCCGGTGTCTCCGATCCCCCGATAGAGCTCCAGTGCTTCATAAGCCCAGCCTGGCGCGTAAGCCGCGTCCACGGAGCGGTTGTTGAACTTGCCCCCAAAGTCAGTGATCGACGACGGCTCCACGCTCGCATTCACATAGTTCACCATGTGGACCGCATCCGGGTGATGATTGAGGGTCGCGAGGCGCTTGCCTGCAAGATCCTCGACCGTGTCCATGTCCCGGTCCGTTACGAACAGGTAGGCGGCCCCCAGGGGGAAAATCCCCGCGATCTCGTAGTCCCCCTCTTTCATGTACTGACTGGCCGAGGGCTTGTTGATAGCGGCAAGCACCGTCTCCAGGTGCTTATAGGAGGGAATCGCGCCCACGGCACTCAGGGTGCCTGTGAACTCGTTGTAGCGCCGGATCCGGATATCGGTGGCCGCCAGCGCATCGCAATCACCCGCAGAGAAGGAGGACATGGCCACACCCTCGTCGGTGTACGGCTCCAGATTGAACTTGATGCCTTTCTCGCGCATATCCAGCGCATAGTCCTCGATCAGCGCGTACTGGTCGCCACTGGAACCGATCAGGTCGAACACGCACATGTTGATTTCTTTTTCCTGGGCCTGCGCGAAAGGTGCCAGGCCAAGACAGACGGCTGCCGTCAGACTGCGGAGTCGCATGGATATCTCCTGTTGGATGTTGTTGTCAGTTGAGTCCCACTGCGGGCCTGCTCAGAGCAGGCCCTCGGTATCAATGTTGCTGCCCTCGTCCGGTTCGTTACCGGTTTCCCCGAAACGATTGACCGGGGTGCGATAGCCGTGTTCCCGGGTCCAGAGGCGATCGGACACCGCCCATGCAATCTGCATGGCCACACGGTCCGTCAGCTGATACCGCTCCCAAACTTCGAAGTCCTCGGAGGTTTCATCAAGATAGGCCAATGTTTCGGCAATGGTCTTATCCCGACCGACGTTCTCGGCAATCTGAAGCTCAAACGCAGCAGGAATCCGGAGCCCTTTCTCGACACCGAGCTTGCGGTTGCGCTCAAGAACTTCCCAGGCACTGGCACTGACCTCGTCCGGCTTCAAATCCGGGAGCAGTACCCAGATCGTCGCCCTCAGGCCTTCCGGAATACCGGCCCACTTCTCGTTGTCGACGCAGTAGGTGGAACGCTCAACCTGAGCGGCCAGACGGCGGGACACATCGGCACGACCGCCCGCCTTGCCGTCGTTCAGGACCGCCTGGGCGCCGGAGACGAGGCCGAGCAGGAAGGTGATTTCGTCCTGGTCGGTATAGAGGTTCGGGCATTCAGCATCCGGCTTGGGCTCGTAACTGAACCCCGTCAGCATCCGCTTGAAAGCACGCTCGCGGCGCTCCGCCGTAATACCGTACTTGCGCTGCATCGCTTCGCGGGCGTCACGCAGCTCGTTCAGGTTGCCCTCATAGTCGGCCCGCAGGTAACGCAGCTCTTCTTCCTGTGCGTCCTGCTCCATGCAGATGCCCGCCAGAACAGACAGCAGGGTACCGGTCTTGGCCGGCTCCATGGTTACCCGGGAAAAGGAGTAGAGAAGCGGGTCTACCGACTCGCCGAGCGCACAGGCTTTGCCAACGTCGGTCATGGCCAGCACGTAAGGCGTGTTCTCGGCTTCGGCATAACCGGTCATCACGTCACCGGTTATCTTGTGGAGGGGGTTAACGGAACACCCGGCCAGCATTACCAGAGCGACAAGCACACCAGTGATACGAGCCAAGGAGATGCCGTTATTGGTTTTGTTCGGCATGATCACTCTCCATCTGTTACGCAGCAGCCCGGAAGCGGGCACCGACTTGTTGGACAATCCACTCAAGCGCCCGCCACAGTGCGGGTTAAAGCTTGATGATCGTCAAGGCCGTCATGAAACGGCAGTCTCGGGGAGGATGCAACGGCCGAAATGGCAGGCCTGTGATGTCGTTACAGCGAGTAACCGCCGGTAACAACGGTCTGGCCTGAGTCCACAAGGCTACGGACAGCGCAGAATTTTGGGAAAAGAGGCTTCAGGCAGGAGGGATTTTCAGCATGCTCATCACATGATCCGCCAGATTCTCAATGGTCATATCCCCCTCGGGCCGGTACCAGGTAATGGTCCAGCTGAGTGCGCCAGTGAGGAACCGGCGCAGTATGAACGGCTCCGCCTCGATCAGCCCATCGCTTTTGGCACGGGTCAGCGTGTCCAGCCAGATGCCCTCGTAGCCCTCCCGGAGTTCCAGGATCTCCGCCTGACTGGCTTCGGACAGGCTCCGCCACTCATAGACCAGCACCGCCATGGCCTCGCCCGTCTCGCCATTGATCGACTCCAGCTCACACTGCACCAGCGTCCGCACCGCCTCGCCCGTATCGGCTACCGCCTCAAGGCGCGACCGCATCCGACCCGTGTTGACCAGAATCGCCTCCCTCATGACCGCCTTCAGGATCTCCTCCTTGGTACGGAAATGATGAAAGATGCTCCCGGACTGGATACCGACCGCGGAGGCCAGATCCCGCACCGTGGTGCGTTCATACCCCTTGTCCCGGAACAGGTGGGCAGCCTGGCGCAGGAGACGGCCTCTTGGGGACTCCGGGTCGGTGAAGCTCGGGGGATCGGACGGGGCGGCCATTTCCTGGGACAAAGCAGAAGTCTCCATGTGGATAGTGCGACTGATTCTAGCAGGAACACAGTCTACCACAGTTTACAAACCAAGCGCTTGCTAGGTATATTCAGTCGAACCAATGGCAAGCACACAGAGGACCACCACCATGAGCGCCCCCCAGTCACTGCGCATCGGCTGCGCCGCCGCCTTCTGGGGCGACACCCAGACCGCCGCGCGCCAGCTCGTGGAAAAGGGCAACCTGGACTACCTGGTCTTCGACTACCTGGCCGAAATCACCATGTCAATCATGGCCGGCCAGAAAATGAAGGACCCCAGCCAAGGCTATGCCCGGGACTTTGTCGATACCGTCATGGGGCCGCTTCTTGGGGAGGTCAGCAACCAGGGCCTAAAAGTCATCAGCAATGCTGGTGGCGTGAACCCCACCGCCTGCCGCGATGCCCTCCAGGCCCTGGTGGATGAACAGGGCCTGGACCTGAAGATCGCGCTGGTGCTGGGCGACGACCTGATGCCACAAAAAAGCGAACTCTCGAAGGCCGGCATTACCGAAATCGACACCGGCGCCCCCCTGCCCGACATGATGGTCAGCCTCAACGCCTACCTCGGTGCCCCGGGCATCGTGCAGGCGCTGGAACAGGGCGCGGACATCGTCATCACCGGCCGCGTCGCCGACAGCGCCGTCGTCCTGGCGCCCCTGATGCACGAATTCGGCTGGAGCTTCGACGATTACGACCGTCTCGCCCAGGGCAGCCTCGCCGGCCACCTCATCGAATGCGGCGTCCACGCCACCGGCGGCAACTTCACCGACTGGGAACGCGTCGCCGAGAGCTTCGACAACATGGGCTTCCCCATCGCCGAGGTGGGTCCGGACGGCAGCTTCACCCTGACCAAGCCCCCGGAAACCGGCGGCGAAGTCAGTTTCGGCACCGCGGCGGAACAACTCGTCTACGAAATCGACGACCCGCGTGCCTACTACCTGCCGGACGTCATCTGCGACTTCACCAACGTCACCATCGAGACAATCGGCCCTGACCATGTCCGCATCAGCGGCGCCCGCGGCCTGCCCCCGACCCACACCTACAAGGTCGCCGGCACCTGGCCCGACGGCCACAAGTGCACCGTCACCTTCCTGCTCGCCGGAATGGATGCCGCCAGCAAAGCCGAAGCGGTTGCCAGCGCGATACTGCGCAAGTCCGAACGCCTGATCCAGGAACAGGGCTACGCCCCCTACAGCGACACCAGCGTGGAACTGCTCGGCACCGAAACCACCTACGGCCCCCAGGGCCGACACGGCGACACCCGCGAAGTGGTCATCAAGATCAGCGCCACCCACCCGGACAAGAAAGCCCTGGTCATCTTCTCCCGCGAAATCGCCCAGGCCGGCACCGGCATGGCCCCGGGCCTGACCGGCATCGTCGGCGGCCGCCCCACTGTCTGGCCCAAGATCCGGCTTTACTCCTGTCTGGTGCCCAAGGAGCAGGTATCGGTGAGCGTGGAACTCAACGGTGATAAGACCGAAGTGGCAGTACCACAGACAGGCGGCTTCTCACGGGATCAAGTCGCGGAACCCGTGGACGTACCGGCCCCGGAAGGAAACGCCGACACCGACGTCCGCCTGGTCGACCTCGCCTGGGGCCGCAGCGGCGACAAGGGCGACCACTGCAACATCGGCATCGTCGCCCGCCGCCCGGAGTACCTGCCGTGGATTGCGGCTGCGCTTACTGAGAAGCGGGTAGCCGAATGGATGGGACACACACTGGACCCGGAAAAAGGCGAGGTCCTGCGCTGGCACATGCCCGGCATCAACGCCCTGAATTTTCTGCTGAAACACAGCCTGGGAGGCGGCGGCGTGGCCAGCCTGCGAATCGATCCCCAAGGGAAGGCCTTTGCGCAGCAGTTACTGGAGATTCCTGTGGCTGTGCCTTCGAGTTTGCTGCCGTGATTACTGCAGCATGCCGGCTCGGAGGAGGCGCCAAAGTGGGGAGTGCTGCGAGCTTCGCGGTGACGCAACCGAGGTAAAAAATGAAATGTGTAGGAGCGAAGAGGCAGGTTAGCGCCACCCCAAACGTCGGAAGCCCCGATTTGGGGCATGCAACCAACAACCAGACCTGGGACAAGAGACAAAAACCCGATGAGCTACCAATCAATCTTCAAAGACGGCCTGTTCGAGAACCAGACCATCATCGTCACCGGCGGCGGCTCCGGCATCGGCCGCTGCACCGCCCATGAACTGGCCGCCCTGGGTGCCAACGTCATCCTCATCGGCCGCAAGCTCGAAAAAGTCCAGGCCGTCGCGGATGAAATCAGGGAAGATGGCGGCACCGCCCATCCCTACAGTTGCGACATCCGCGACGAAGACGCCGTCAAACCCGTCATCGAAAGCATCATCAAGGACCACGGCCCCATCCACGGCCTGGTCAACAACGCCGGCGGCCAGTTCCCCTCGCCGCTGGCCGGCATCAACCAGAAAGGCTGGGAAACCGTCGTGCGCACCAACCTCACCGGCGGCTTCCTCGTCTCCCGCGAGGTCTACAACCAGAGCATGACGAAAACGGGTGGTGCCATCGTGAACATCGTCGCCGACATGTGGGGCGGCATGCCCGGCATGGGCCACTCCGGGGCCGCCCGCGCCGGCATGGTGAACTTCACCCAGACCGCCGCCGTGGAATGGGGCGCGTCCGGCGTGCGCGTGAACGCCGTCGCCCCGGGCTGGATCGCCTCCAGCGGCATGGACAGCTACCCGGACAGCATGAAGTCCTGGATCCGTGGCCTGCGCGAGGCCGTGCCCTGCAAGCGCATCGGTACCGAAGCCGAGGTCAGCAGCGCCATCTGCTTCCTGCTCTCCCCCGGCTCCCGCTTCATCTCCGGCGACACCCTGCGCATCGACGGCGGTGCCTCCCAGGGCGGAAGTGTCTGGCCCCTGCCGAAAGCGAAGAACAATGAAGCCTTCAACGGCTTCCACCGGGCGGTGACGCCCCGGGTACTCCAGGACGACGAGGACTGAACGCCATGCAGGTGATTGAATCCACCATCGATCCCAACAGCCCGGAGTTCGCCGAAAACGCCGAGGCCATGCAGACAGAGATCGAGACCTTCCGTGCTGTCGAGCGGCTGGTGCGCGACAAGGCGGAAGAAGCCAGGGAGAAGTTCAACCAGAAGAACAAGCTCCTGCCCCGGGACCGCATCAACCTGCTTCTGGATCGCGGCAGCCCCTTCCTCGAAATCTGCCCGCTGGCCGGCTACAAGATGCACGATGACAAGGACGGCTCCATGGCCGGCGGCGGCATGATCTGCGGCATCGGGTACGTGGGCGGCGCCCGCGTGATGGTTTCCGCCAGCAACAGCGCCATCAAGGGCGGCACCATCACGCCGGCAGGCCTCGATAAGACCCTGCGGGCCCAGGAAATCGCCATGGAGAACAACCTGCCGGTGATTTCGCTGTCGGAAAGCGGTGGCGCCAACCTCAACTACGCCACGGACATCTTTGTGCCCGGCGCCCGGGGCTTCGCCAACCAGGCCCGGATGTCCGCCGCCGGTATCCCCCAGATCACCGTGGTCCACGGCAACGCCACCGCCGGCGGCGCCTACCAGCCGGGGCTGTCCGACTACGTCATCGTCGTGCGCAACCAGTCCAAGATGTTCCTGGCCGGCCCGCCCCTGCTCAAGGCCGCCACCGGTGAGGTCGCCACCGATGAAGAGCTCGGCGGCGCGGAGATGCACAGCGAGGTCGCCGGCACCGCCGAATACCTGGCGGAGAACGACGCCGACGGCGTACGCCAGGCCCGCGAAATCATGGCCACCCTCGACTGGAACAAGACCCTGCCGGCACGGGCGCCACAGACCTGGGAAGAGCCGCTTTACAGCCCGGATGAACTACCCGGCGTCATCCCGGCGGACAGCCGCAGGCCCTACGACGTACGCGAAATCCTCGCCCGCATCGCCGACGGCTCACGCTTCCTCGACTTCAAGAACGATTTCGACAGCCAGACCGTCTGCGGCTGGATCGAGGTCTACGGCCGCTCCGTGGGCATCATCGGCAACAACGGCCCCATCACCCCACGCGGCGCCGCCAAGGCCGCCCAGTTCATCCAGCTCTGCGACCAGTCGCAGACGCCGCTCCTGTTCCTGCACAACACCACCGGCTTCATGGTCGGCACCGATTCCGAGCAGAACGGCATCATCAAGCACGGCTCCAAGATGATCCAGGCCGTCACCAACGCCCGGGTGCCCCGCATCGCGGTGGTCGTGGGCGGCTCCTACGGCGCCGGCAACTACGCCATGTGCGGCCGAGGCCTAGACCCGCGCTTCATCTTCGCCTGGCCCAACAGCCGCACCGCCGTCATGGGCGGCGCCCAGGCCGGCAAGGTGATGCGCATCGTGGCCGAAGAGAAACAACGCAAGAACGGCGTCGAGCCCGACCCACAGCAACTAAATGTACTGGAGCAGTCTACCGCCAAGAAACTCAACGACGGCTCCCACTCCCTATTTGGCACTGCCCGACTCTGGGATGACGGACTGATTGACCCCAGGGACACACGCCGGGTCGTGGGCGAGGCGCTGGCGATCTGCCAGGAAGGTGATGAGCGCGAGCTCCAATCGAATAGTTTTGGCGTGGCGCGCCTATGAGAACCACGGCGGCGCTACCTGAACGTTTGGAAGGCTCTGGAGTGGGGGAGTCTTTCCGGGAGGCTCGATGACAGGGATGTCATCGCGCCAGCGCCCATGGATGGGTTCACAGCGGTCCCGGAAAGACTCCCCCACTTCAGAGCCCGGTACACAACAACCAGTCTAGAGACAAGACAGAGGCCAGAACCCAATGCAATTCACCGAAGAACACCAGGCCCTCAGAAAAACCGTCCGCGATTTCGTCGAAAAAGAAATCACCCCCAACTGCGACGAATGGGAACGCGACGGCCGCTACCCCATCCACGAGATCTTCAAGAAACTCGGCGACCTGGGTCTCCTCGGCATCCAGAAACCCGAGGAATACGGCGGCATGGGCCTCGACTACAGCTACAACCTCGTCGCCGCCGAAGAATTCGGCATCGCCGCCGCCGGTGGTGTGCCCCTGTCCATCGGCGTCCAGACCGACATGTGTACTCCGGCACTGGCCCGTTTCGGTTCTGCCGAGCAGAAAGAGGAATTCCTGCGGCCATCCATAACCGGGGAAAAGGTCGGCTGCATCGGCGTCAGCGAAGTCGGCGCGGGCTCGGACGTCGCGGGCCTGAAGACCAATGCGAAATCCGACGGCGACGACTACATCATCAACGGCCACAAGATGTGGATCACCAATGCGCCCAGCGCCGACTTCATCTGCCTGCTGGCCAACACCAGCGACGACAAGCCGCACAAGAACAAGAGCCTGATCATCGTCCCCATGGACACGCCCGGCATCAGCGTTGCGCCGCACCTGGACAAGCTCGGTATGCGTTCCTCCGAGACCGCCCAGGTCTTTTTCGACGATGTGCGCGTGCCCAAGCGCAACCGCATCGGCGCCGAAGGCACCGGCTTCATGATGCAGATGCTGCAGTTCCAGGAGGAACGCCTCTGGGGCGCTGCCAACGTCATCAAGGCACTGGAAGGCTGCGTGGATAAAACCATCGACTACTGCCGCGAGCGCGAGACCTTCGGCCAGCCGCTGATCAACAACCAGGCCATCCACTTCCGCATGGCCGAGCTGCAGACGGAGATCGAGGCGCTGCGTGCCCTCACCTACCAGGCCTGCGAACTGCACGTGGCCCAGAAGGACGTCACCCAGCTCGCCTCCATGGCCAAGCTCAAGGCCGGGCGTCTGGGCCGCGAGGTGACCGATGCCTGCCTGCAGTACTGGGGCGGCAATGGCTACATGTGGGACAACCCGGTCTCGCGGGCCTATCGCGACGTTCGCCTGGTCTCGGTGGGCGGCGGTGCCGACGAGATCATGCTCGGCATCATCTGCAAACTCATGGGCACGCTGCCCGGCAAGCAGAAAGGAGACTCGTGATGGCCACGCTCCCCGAGTGCGAGACGCTGAAACTGGAACGGTCCAGCAGCATCCTGCATCTCACCCTCAACCGGCCGGACAGCCGCAATGCCATGAGCCTGGCCATGGTCCACGAGCTGCGCTCGGTGTTTGCCGCCATTCGCGACGACACAGGGGTGCGGGCCGTGGTCCTGCGCGGCACCGGCGGGCACTTCTGTGCCGGGGGTGATGTGAAGGACATGGCCTCGGCGCGTGGGCAGAAGGCGGAGGATGGCAGTGATCCGATCTTTGAGCTGAACCGGGCCTTTGGGCATCTGTTAAGCGAAACGGAGTCGGCGCCGCAGACGACGGTCGCGGTACTGGAGGGCGCCGTCATGGGCGGCGGTTTCGGGCTGGCCTGTGTGTCGGATGTCGCCCTGTGCCTGGAGAGCGCGAAATTCGGGCTACCGGAGACAACACTGGGGATCACGCCGGCGCAGATTGCGCCCTTTGTGGTGCGGCGGATCGGGCTGACCCAGGCGCGGCGGCTGGCATTGACGGGGCATCGGTTTGATGGGAGCGAGGCGTTCTGGCTTGGCGTTGTACATGACTTTGCCAAATCCGGTGAGGAGCTGGATCAGAAGCTGAGGCAGGTGCTGGAGCGGATCCGGCATTGTGCGCCCGGGGCTTCGCAGATGACCAAGGAGCTTTTGCTGGCGGTTGAGAGTGAGCCGCTGGATGAGTTGCTGGATCGGGCGGCTCGGGATTTTGCAGGGGCTGTTCGGGGGCATGAAGGCCAGGAGGGAACAATGGCGTTTATGCAGAAGCGGAAGCCTTCGTGGGCTGAGGAATAGCGTCGTCTCCAGATGGTTGAGTTGGTTGCAGGTGTCGGCACGGGGGAGGTCTTTCAGGGACCGCTGTGAACCCATCCATGGGCGCTGGCGCGATGACATCCTGTCATCGAGTCTCCCTGAAAGACCTCCCCCGCACCGACACCCCGAAAACCATTGGAAAACGCTACGAGAAATACTGTAGGAGCGAGCTTGCTCGCGATTGTTTCCAGGATCGCGAGCAAGCTCGCTCCTACAGAACACCAATTAGATCACCTTTATGGGTGCAGGTCGGATGTTCAACAAACTATTGATAGCAAACCGCGGCGAGATCGCGGTGCGGGTGAACCGGACGGCCCAGGCGCTGGGGTACCGGACGGTCGCGGTGTTCAGTGATGCGGACCGGGACGCGCCGCATGTGCGGATGGCGGATGAAGCGGTTCGCGTGGGGCCGGCACCGGCGGGGGAATCGTACCTGAACATTGAAGCCATCCTGGAGGCGGCACGCCTGACCGGGGCGGATGCGGTGCACCCGGGGTATGGATTTCTCTCGGAGAACGCGGCGTTCGTTTCGGCCTGCGCGGAACACGGGATCACCTTCATCGGGCCGCCAGCGCATGCCATGGAGTTGATGGGCAGCAAACGGCGATCCAAGGAGGCGATGGCCGAGGCGGGCGTACCGACGGTGCCGGGCTTCCAGAGCACGGAGACGGATCCGTCGCCCTGGCAGAAGGCTGCCGATGGGATCGGGTACCCGGTGATGATCAAGGCATCCGCCGGTGGTGGCGGACGGGGCATGCGGTTGGTGCATGAGCCCGACAAACTGGCGGATGAGCTGGCCAGGGCGCGCTCGGAAGCGGAGTCGGCCTTCGGCGACGGGGAGCTGATCCTGGAGAAGGCGATCGTCCGGCCACGACATATCGAGATTCAGGTCTTCGCGGATCAGCAGGGTCATGCCATCCACCTGGGGGAACGGGACTGCTCCGTCCAGCGCCGGCACCAGAAAGTGGTCGAGGAAGCGCCCTCGCCGTTCGTCGATGAATCCATGCGTCAGGCCATGGGCGATGCGGCGGTGAAGGCCGCCCAGGCCTGTGGTTATGTGGGCGCCGGCACGGTGGAGTTCATCGTGGACGAGGCGCAGAACTTCTACTTCCTGGAGATGAACACGCGCCTTCAGGTGGAGCACCCAGTCACCGAGGAAGTCACGGGACTGGACCTGGTGGAACTGCAGCTCCGGGTCGCCCAGAGCGAACCATTGCTGTTGCAGCAGTCGGATGTCCGCATTCAGGACCACGCCATCGAAGTCCGGCTCTATGCCGAGGATCCCGCCCAGGGGTACATGCCTCAGACCGGCCCGCTCCACCGCTGGCGCCCCGCTCTGGGTGACGGAATCCGCGTGGATGACGGCATCCGCGAGGGAAACGCGGTCACGCCGCACTACGACCCAATGATCGCCAAGATCGTGGCACGCGGCCAGGACCGCAACAGCGCCCGGCGCAGACTGATCCGATCCCTCGAGGATACGGTCCTGCTCGGCGTCACGCACAACGCCTGGTTTCTCTCCCGCATTCTCGCCCATGAGACTTTTGCCGCCGGCGAGGCCACCACGGCCTTCCTTGAGACCGAATTCCAGGGCGACCCCAGCCTTTCCCCGCTTGACCCCACAACCGCGGAGCTGGCCCTGGCGGCGCTCATGCTTTACCGGACAGGCATCACCGGCCCCCTTGAGGATCACGCAGGCTGGAGCAACAGCCTGCCCAGTGCCTGCCCGATCCAGCTGGCGACCGGTGAGGGACAGCAGTGGGTCCGACTGACCGATCAGCGGGGCCTGATCGAGGCGCAGGTCGGTGAAACCCGCCATGAGCTGCGGATTGAGTCCCAGGATGCGAATGAGTTGGTCGTCACCCTCGACGGTGTGCGTCAGAAGAGCCAATATCAGATTGTCGGATCAACCCTATATTGTCACGCCAAGGGTCGCGCCCTGCGTTTTGAGGACACGACCCACGCTCCGGCCCGGCGGGCCGACGAACAGGGCAGCGGCGAGGTGCGCGCCACAATGGATGGCGCCGTCGTTGAAGTGAGCGTGACCGAGGGTGACCGGGTCCAGGCCGGCCAGACACTGGCGGTACTGGAAGCAATGAAGATGGAACACCCACTCAGGGCCGATCGCGACGGTGAGATCACCGGGGTCCGGGTCAGCACCGGCGACCAGGTGCGCACCCGCCAGATCCTGATGACCGTCACGGCCGACGCCTCACGCGACGCGGAGAGCAACAATGACAAGTAACCTGAACGGAAAGACGGTCCTCATCACCGGCGGCAGCCGCGGCATCGGCCGCGCCATTGCCCTCGCCTGCGCCCGGCAGGGCGCCAACATCGTGGTGGCCGCGAAGTCCGACGAGCCGCACCCGAAGCTGCCCGGCACCATCCACACAGTGGCCGAGGAAGTTGAAGCCGAAGGCAGCCGCGCGCTGGCGCTGAAGCTGGACGTGCAGGACGAGAACCAGGTCGCCGAGGTCATGCAGAAAGCGGCGGACCACTTCGGCGGCATCGACTGCCTGGTCAACAACGCCGGCGCCATCCGCCTGCAGGGCGTGGCGGACCTGCCAGTCAAGCGCTACGACCTGATGCAGTCCATCAACGCCCGCGCGGTCTTCGTGTGCTCCCAGGCCGCCCTGCCCTGGCTGCGCGAATCCGACCACGGTCACATCCTGAACCTGTCGCCCCCCATCAGCCTGAACCCGAAGTGGTTCGCCAGCAACGCCCCCTACACGGTGAGCAAGTACGGCATGTCCATGCTGACCATTGGCATGGCGGAAGAGTTCCGGAAGCTGCCCGTGGCAGTGAACGCGCTCTGGCCACGGACGCTGATCGCCACCGCGGCGATCGAGTTCGAGGTGGGCGGTCCGGACCTGATGGCGAAAGGCCGTAAACCCGAGATCATGGGCGACGCGGCGGCGGCCATCCTCCAGCGCCCGCCCTCGCGCACCACCGGGCAGTGCCTGATCGATGACGATGTGCTGGCGGAAGAGGGTGTGAGCGATCTGGAGCACTATCGCTATGACCCGAACGGGCCGGAGCTGATGAAGGACTTTTTCCTCGACGACTGACACGACACAAGACTCCGAGGGTGCCGGCCGGGGGCAGTGATCCGGGAAGCTCTGGAGCCAGGGATGGCGGAAGAGCAGCCTACAGGGATGTACTCGTGGCGATTCCCGGAGCACTGCCCCCGATCGGCGCCCCGCAGACAACTTGAAGGAGCCCCATGACCACGGATCAGATCCGAGCCACCGACGTCATCCGCAAAGTCCCCGGCCTCATCCGCAAGGCTCCGTACATGGCCCGGGGCCTCTACTACTATTCAATGAGCGACGACGAAAAGGCCCAGAGCATCGGCACCTTCGTCGAACGCAACGCACGCCGCCACAGCGAAAACGCTGCCATCCACTACGGCGAGCAGACCCTCACCTGGCACCAGTTCAACCAATGGGCCAACCAGTACGCCCACTGGTTCCGCAGCCAGGGCCTGAAACGCGGTGACACCATTGGCGTTCTGCTTGAGAACCGCCCGGAACTCCTGGCGGTCGTCACCGGCGCGGGCAAGATGGGCATTGCCTGCGCCATGCTCAATACCTCGCAGAAAGGTGACGTCCTCGTACACAGCATTGGTCTGGTCGAGCCGGAAAAGGTTGTGGTGGGCGAGGAACTCCTGGACACGTTTGAAGCCATACGGGACCGCGTCACGCCGGAGGGTGACAACACCCTGCTGTACCTTGCCGACCGGGATGCCCGCAGCGACTTCGGCGACGCCCCAGAGGGCTATACCAATCTCGCCGAGGCCATCAGTACCGTCGATACACTGGATCCCGCGCCCAAGGACCCACCCCGGCTCGGCGACACCGCCGTCTACATCTACACCTCCGGCACCACTGGCCTGCCCAAGGCAGCCCCGAGCAGCCACCGCAAGTTCTTCAAGGCCAGCGGCAGCTTCGGGCTCATGGCCCTGAACATGACGCCAGACGACGTGCTCTACTGCAGCCTGCCCTTCTACCACGGCACGGCACTGCTGGTATGCTGGGGCTCCGTGCTCTCCGGGGCCTCATCACTGGTCATGAAACGCCGGTTCAGTGCCAGCCGCTTCTGGGATGACGTGCGCTACTACGGCGCCACCACTTTCGGTTACGTGGGCGAACTCTGCCGCTACCTGCTGAACCAGCCAGCCACCTCCCAGGATCGCAACCATCCACTGCGTAAGATGATCGGTAATGGGCTCCGTCCTTCCATCTGGAACGAGTTCAAGGAACGCTTCGGTATCGAACAGGTGGCGGAGTTCTACGCCTCCAGCGAAGGCAACATCGGGTTCACCAACGTCTTCAACCTCGACTGCACCGTGGGCATGTCCACGGCACCCTACAAGCTCGTGAAGGTGAAGGAAGGCACCAAGGAACCCATCCGGGACAACCAGAGCAAGCTGCAGGAAGTCGCAAAAGGCGAGCCCGGCCTGCTGATCGGCGAGATCAACCAGAAATGGAACTTCGAGGGCTACACCCGCAAGGAGGACACCGAAAAGTCCATCATCCGGGACGCCTTCAAAAAAGGCGACGCCTGGTTCAACACCGGCGACATAATGCGCGACATCGGCTGGCGCCACCTGCAGTTCGTCGACCGCATGGGCGACACCTTCCGCTGGAAGGGCGAAAACGTCTCCACTAACGAAGTGGAGAACATCATCGACGGCTTCGGGGGCTTTGAGGACATTGTCGTCTACGGCGTGGCCATCCCGGGCCATGACGGCAAGGCGGGCATGGCCACCCTGGTGCCGCGCGACCAGGCACCGGATCTGGATGCCCTGCACCGCTATCTGAAAGACAACCTTCCGCCCTACGCGGTGCCTGTCTTCCTGCGGCTGACCGAAGCCATCGAGACCACCGGCACTTTCAAGTACAAGAAAACCGACCTCCAGAAGCAGGCCTGGCACCCGGGCGACGAAGGCGATCAGGTGTTCGCGCTACTGCCGGGCGGCAACGGTTACCAGGAACTGGACAAGGCCACCGTGGCAGCCATCGACCGCGGCGAGATCGCCTTCTGAGGGAGAGTATCGATGACAGATCCAACGCCGAAGATCCATGCCTTCCAGGACGATGCCCTGGGCAACGATGATGCGGTAGCGCTGAAGGAACGACTCAAACGAGGCACGGTTTCCAAGCAGGACGTGACCCGGGCCGCCATCGAACGCCTGCGCCAGCTGGATCCACAGCTTAACGCTCTGGTGGCGGAATGCTTCCACGAGCCACGGCAAAGTACCCCGGGTCGAAACGGCAGCCTGTCCGGCATCCCGTCACTGCTCAAGGACAACACCGACCTCCAGGGGATTCCCAGCCGCCATGGCTCCGCCGCCATCCAGCCGCACCCGGCCAGGCACGACGGCGCCTACGCAAAGGAATTCCTGGCTGCAGGCCTGACTCTGCTTGGCAAGACGGCTCTCCCCGAGTTCGGTTTCAACGCCACCACCGAACCGGCCCACGACGAGCCGACCCGCAACCCCTGGAACCCGGCATTCTCAACCGGCGGTTCCTCAGGTGGTTCCGCGGCCATGGTCGCGGCTGGCGCCGTCCCCATGGCCCATGCCAACGATGGCGGTGGTTCCATCCGCATTCCCGCTGCCTGCTGCGGCCTGGTCGGGCTCAAGCCCACACGCGGGCGCCATGCTGTCAGTGAAACCGCCCGCCCACTACCGATCAATGTGGTCAGCGAAGGCGTGGTCACCCGCACGGTCCGTGACACTGCTCTATTTCATGCCGAAATGGAACGCGTGCACCGCAACCGCAAACTACCGCCCATCGGCCATGTCCAGGGGCCGGGCCAGAAGCGGTGCCGTGTGGGCCTGATGCCGGACTCCATCAACGGCACCCCGACCGACGAGGCCACCCGGCGCGCCGTGGAGGACACCGCCCACCAGCTGGAGCTCAACGGCCACCGGATCGAGCCCGTGGCCCCACCGGTGGATCCCTCGTTCCCGGAGGACTTCAAGCACTACTGGGGCATGCTCTCATTCCTGGCTACCAGCGGGGGGCGATTCGCCTTCGGCAAGGGCTTCGACGCAGACCAGGTGGACGGACTGAGCCGTGGGCTCTACCAGCGCTTCCGCCGCAACATGCACCGCCTGCCGGCCATCATCACGCGGCTCAAGCGCACCCGGAGTCAGTACGCCCGCTTCTTCGAGGACTACGACATCCTGCTCTCACCGGTGCTCGGCCACACCACGCCAGAGCTCGGCTGGCTGCACCCGGACGTGCCCTACGACACCCTGATGGAGCGCCTCTCCGCCTACGTGAGCTTCACGCCCTACTGCAACACGGCGGGCGGCCCAGCGCTGTCGATGCCCATGGGCTGGACCGAAGCCGGCCTGCCCATCGGCGTCCACCTGGCCGCCGGGCACGGGCAGGAGCGGTTGCTACTCGAGCTGGGGTATGAACTGGAAAGTGAGCAGAGCTGTTTCTGAACAGGGAACGCTTAACCCGAGCGGGCCTGTTGGGATGGTTCCTGGGCC